>NZ_BAAAUT010000011.1:0-153780 GCF_039534085.1 Planomonospora alba | reverse complement strand
ACCTGGCCGAAGGCGCCGCCGACGTAGATCGACCGGCCGTCGGGGGCGGGCAGCAACGCCTCGACCTCGCCGTTCACGTTGGGCGTGAACGCCGCGTCGAGGCGGCCGGTCGTGGCGTTGAAGGCGAACAACCGGTTGCGGGTCTGCACGGTCTGGTTGTCCCACTCGCGCACCTGGGTGAAGCTGCCGCCCACGAAGATCCGGCCGCCGATCTGCACGATGGCGTTGACCTGGCCGTCCAGGACGTGCGGGGTGAAGTTCGCGGGGTCCGCGGTGACCACTCTGTCTTGCGGGTACTGCACGGCCAGCGCTGGACCGTTCCATCCGAGAAGTAACATCACTGACAACGCGATCCATACGGAGGCGTGTCTACGTCCCCTCATCGCCCCTCCAGGGTAAAGAACACACGACCCCCGACCGTCGGCAGATTATGACATGTCACCAGCACCGGCACGTTGCTTGAATCACACCACTTCCGCTGGTCGGCGGTGAATGGTCAACTGGCCGGGAAGCTCCGCATCGGCTTGAATATGGGCACGTCCGCATGAACGGATTCGGAGCCGCGCCCGGGAGGATCTCGACACCTATGTCAGGCACGGCCGGGTCCCTCCCCCGTTCCCCGGCGCTCCCCGGCCCCCGGACGCCCTTCCCGCAGGCCTCGGGGTCCCGCAGACTCCAGCCGGGCTGGCCGCTCAGCGTGATCTTCCTGGGATTCCCCCTGTGGTGGGTGACCGGCTTCAGCGCGTTCATCTTCCTGATCATGAGCGTGCCGATGGCCGTGGAGCTGTGGCGGCGCGGGAAGGTCCGGGTCCCGCGCGGCTTCGCGCTGTGGCTGCTCTTCCTGGTGTGGATGCTGCTCGGCGCGCTCACGCTCTTCGCCGACGCGCCCTACGGCGTGCCCGGCGTCGAGCTGAGCCGGATCCCCGTCTTCGCCTACCGCGCCGCGTGGTACCTCGCGATCACGGTCGTCCTGCTCTACGTCGGGAACCTCACCGAGCAGGAGCTGCCGACCGAGCGGGTCGTCCGGCTGCTGAGCTTCATGTTCATCGTGACGGTGGGCGGCGGCCTGCTCGGCGTCGTCCTGCCCCACCTGGAGTTCCCCTCCCTGCTGGAGCTGGTGCTCCCCCGGTCGCTGACCCGCAACGACCTGGTGGCCAGCCTGATCCACCCGAAGGCGGCGACCCACACCACATTCCTCGGCTACGAGGAGTCCCGCCCCATCGCGCCGTTCGCCTACGCGAACTCCTGGGGGGCCAACCTCGCGCTCTTCCTGCCGTTCTTCCTCCTGGCCCACACCCGCGGGGGACGCTGGCGCCGCCTCCTGCTGCCCGTCGTGCTGGTCCTGTGCCTCTGGCCGGTGATCTACTCGCTCAACCGGGGGCTGTGGGGCGTGCTCGGGCTGAGCGCCGCGTACCTGACCTTCCGCTTCGCCAGGAAGGGCAACAAGTGGGCGCTCCGGCTGGCCGTGGGCGGCGCGGTGGCCCTGCTGCTGGTGTTCGCCGGTTCCCCGCTCAAGTCGCTCTTCGAGCAGCGGCTGGACACCCCGCACAGCAACGACCGGCGCGGCCAGCTCTACGAGGTGACCGTGGCCAGCACCCTGACCGGGTCGCCGGTCGTCGGCTTCGGCTCCACCCGCGACCTGCAGGGCAGCTTCTCCTCGGTGGGCGGCGGCGAGCGGCCCGACTGCAAGGGCTGCGGCGTCCCGCCCCTCGGCACCCAGGGCAGCCTCTGGTATGTGATCTTCGCGCACGGGTTCGTCGGGGCGGGACTGTTCACCGGCTTCCTGGTCCGCCGCTTCGCGGCGCACTGGCGCGACCCGGACCGCGTCGCCATCGCGGGGTGCTGCGTGCTGCTCGGTTTCGCGGTCTTCCTGCTCATCTACGATCTTCTCGATGTCCCGCTGTACACCGCCATGATCGCCATTGCTCTGATGTGGCGGCGCGAGCGAACGGAGGTGGCGGCGAGGTGACCGAGTCCGCCTGGGTCGAAGCGGTCTCCCGGCTCTGGCCGGAGGCCGAGGTCAGCAGCGCGCCGCGGGGCCGCCGCGCGGAGCGGGCCGGCGGTGGGGCCGGCAGTGGGGCCCGCGAGTTCGTCTACCTCCCCGACGCCCGGCGGGCGCGCCTGCTCCTGCCCCTCGGCGCGCCCCGCGCCGCCGGTACGGCCCTGCGCCGCTACAGCCACGACCTGGGCGTCAAGGCCCGGCTCGGGCGCGGCCTGTTCTCCGTGGCGGTCCGGACCGGGCTGCCCCAGCGGTTCCTGCCCGACCGGATGCGCGTGCGCCCGTCCCGGCCCGGGGAGGAGTCCGTGGAGAGGCGGCTCTCGGAGATCCTCGGGCGGCCCGTGGTGGTCAGCGTCAGCATCGGGAACGCGCGCGCCAACCGCAAGCCGGTCCTGCAGGCGATCACCCCGTCCGGCGAGTCCCTCGCGTTCGTGAAGGTCGGCGACACCGATGTGGCCCGCGAGCTGATCAGGGCCGAGGCCGCGGCGCTGACCCGGCTCTCCGGGCTGCACCTGCCGGGGATCCGCGTGCCGGAGGTGATCCGCCACGAGACCTGGCGCGGCCTGGAGCTGCTCGTGATGTCGGCGCTGCCCACCGGGGTGCGCCGGTGGCGGCCGTCCGGCGCGGTGCCCGTGGCCGCGATGTCCGCGCTCTCCGCCGCCACCGCCGCGTCCGGCGCGCTCGCCGGCTCCTCCTTCCTCGACCGCCTCCGGGGCGTGCCGGAGCAGGTGGCCGACCCCCGTACGGCCGCGCGCCTGGCCGACCTGGCCGACCGCGTCGCCGAGCGCCACGGCGACCTGGAGCTGCGCTTCGGGGCCTGGCACGGCGACTGGACGCCGTGGAACATGGCCTGGCGGCGGGACCTGGTCCACCTGTGGGACTGGGAGCGCTTCGCACCGGCCGTGCCGGTGGGCTTCGACGCCCTGCACTACACGCTCCAGCAGGTCCGCCCCACCACCTCGTGGACGGCCGACCTGGTCTGGTCGGACGGCGTCCTCCGTACCCTGGAACCGTTCGGCGTCGAGGGGCGGGCCGCGCGGGCCACCACCGCCCTCTACCTCCTGGAGCTGTGCGCCCGCTACGTCGTCGCCGGTCAGGGAAGCATCGGCGAGCCGCTCCGGCCCCAGGCCGACGCCCTGCTCGACCTCCTCGACCGCAGCCGCTCCCGGATGTAAGAAAGGACGCCATGCTCTCACGCCAGTCCGCACCCCCCGCCGTCAAGGAGGCCGGGAGAGCGGTGACCCGCCAGGTGGGGCGTCTCACCAACGGGATGCGCATGCTGCCCGGGTTCCTGCTCGTGGGCACGCAGCGGGGCGGCACCACCTCCCTGTGGCGGGCGCTGACCGCCCATCCGCGCATCGCGCCGCCGCTGTTCCACAAGGGCGTGCACTACTTCGACGTGAACTACACGCGGGGGATGGGCTGGTACCGCGGGCACTTCCCGATCCGCTCGCTGGCGCACCGCCGCGCGCCGGGCGGCCCCGTCCTCACCGGCGAGTCCGCCGGCTACTACATGCACCACCCGCTCTCCGCCGAGCGGATCGCCGCCGACCTGCCCGGGATCAAGCTCCTGGCCGTGCTGCGGGACCCGGTGGAGCGCGCATACTCCGCGCACAAGCACGAGCTGGCCCGGGGCTTCGAGACCGAGCCCTTCGAGCGCGCGCTCGAACTGGAGGAGGGCCGCCTGGCGGGCGAGGTGGAGCGGATCCTGGCGGACCCCGCCTACGTCAGCCACAGCCACCGGCACCACTCCTACGTGGACCGGGGGCGGTACGCCGGCCAGATCGACCGGCTCTTCCGGCTCTTCGGCCGCGAGCGCGTCCACGTCCTGTTCGCCGAGGACTTCTTCGCCGACCCCGAGACCGAGTACGTCCGCATCCTGGACTTCCTCGGCCTGCCCCGCTGGTTCCCCGAGGTGTTCGAGCGGCACAACGCCCGGCCGCGCTCGCCGATGCCGGAGTCGCTCCGCGCCGAGCTGACCGACCGCTTCGCCCCCGACGACGAGCGCCTCGCCGAGCTGCTCGGGGTCACCCCGCCGTGGCGGAGATGAGCGGCCGTCCGGATCCGGTCCTGTCGGACTACTTCGGGTTCGCACGCCGCAACCTCCTCGTCATCGGGGTCACGACCGTGCTGGGCCTGGCGGCCGGCGTGGCCCAGTCCCTGCTGACGCCCGACACCTACACCGCCACGGCGCAGGTGTTCGCCCCCGCGACCCCGGTGCACCCGGGACTCGAACGCGATCCCGACCAGCGGCTCCCCCGTGAGATGACCGTCGACACCGAGACCCGGATCATGCGGTCCAGCGCCGTGGTCGGGCGCGTCGCCACCGCCCTCGGCGTCGGCCCCGAGGCGGCCGCGGAGCTGCTGGTCGTCACCGTGCCCGCGAACACCCGCGTGCTGACCGTCTCGGTCCGCGGCGCCACCCCCGAACGGGCGCTCAACGGGGTCGGCGTGGCCACGGACGCCTACCTGGCCCTGCGCGAGCAGATCATCGCCGGTGCCCGGCAGCGGCACCTGGAGGCGCTGCAGTCCCGCATCGGCGTGCTGGAGTCCCGGCTGGCCGCGCTGACCAAGGGCCGGATCACCCGCGACGCCAGGGCGCGCAGCCGGCGCCAGGCCCTCATCCGCCAGATCGACAAGATGGAGAAGCAGGTGTCCGCCCTGCAGCAGCAGGACACGGCCGGCGGCGAGGTCGTCCGGGCGGCCGTACGGCCCCGCCGGCCCGACCGCAACAACACCGAGGTGCCGCCCGTCTCCTACGCGGCGGTCGGCATGCTGGCCGGCATCGGCCTCGGCGCCCGCCGGGACCGGCGCAGGGGCGCCCGACCGGAGCGGGCCTCCGGGCACCTGCCCGGTGACGCCAGACCACCGCAGCCGATATCGAGGAGAACCGCGGCATGACCGACACCCCCGCCCCCGCGCCGCCGACCGTCTCCGTGGTCGTCGCCACCCGCAACCGTCCCCACCTGCTGGCCAAGGCGATCGATTCGATCCTGGGGCAGGACTACGCGGGCGGCATCGAGTGCGTGGTCGTCTACGACCAGGTCCCGCCGGACACCTCCCTGGAACGTTCTGATCCGCACCGCTCGGTCGTGGTCACCGGCAACGACCGCTCCCCCGGACTGGCGGGCGCGCGCAACAGCGGCGCGCTGCGCAGCCGCGGCGCGCTGCTGGCGTTCTGCGACGACGACGACGAGTGGCTGCCCGGCAAGCTCTCCGCCCAGGTCTCCCTGCTGGAGTCCCGCGGCGCGGACGTCGCGGTCTCCGGCATCTACGTGCTGTTCGACGGCAGGTCCACCGCCCGGGTCGCGGACGAGTCCTCGCTCACCGTGCTGGAGCTCGCCCGCCGCCGGGTGATGGAGGCGCACCCGTCCACGGTGCTGGTCCGCCGGGAGGCGTTCTTCGACCGGATCGGGCTGGTCGACGAGGAGATCCCCGGCAGCTACGGCGAGGACTACGACTGGATGCTGCGCGCGGCGGCGGCCGGTCCGATCGTCGCCGTGCAGGAGCCGCTGGTCCGCGTCCTGTGGGGTTCGCAGTCCTTCTTCCAGCGCGACTGGCGGATGGTCGTCGACGGGCTGGAGTACCTCGCCGGCAAGCACGAGATCCTGCGCGCGGACCCGCGGGCGTCGGCCAAGCTCACCGGGCGGCAGGCGTTCGCGCTCGCCGCGATGGGCGAGCGGCGCCGGGCCGTACGGCTGGCCTGGCGGACGTTCCGCAGCAACTGGCGGCAGCCCCGCTCGTATCTGGTGCTGCTGATGGCCGCGGGCCTGCTCCGCCCGGACTTCATGCTGCGCACGGCCCACTCGGTGGGCCGCGGGATCTGACGGGGGCTGCGGGGTCAGGCGGACCGGGGCCGGGAGCCGCGGCGCACGGCCCTGGCCGCCAGCAGGTCGTCGACCAGGTCGCCGAATCGGCGGACGGCGGCCGCGGTCGAGTCGGTCCCGGCCTCGGCGCGGAACGCCTCCGGGTCGGCCAGCGCCCGGTCGATCAGCTCGTGCAGGTGGGCCTCGTCCCGGGCGGGCGCGATGAGGCCGGAGGCGGCCAGCCGGGCGCAGAACCGCTCCTGGTGGTCGTCCACGTGCTCGCCCAGGCGGGGCGAGCGCGGGACCACGATGGGCAGCAGTCCCCGGCGCCGGCTCTCCGCGATGGTCGTCGGCCCGCCGTGGCAGACGACGACCGAGGCCTCGGCCATGAGCGCGGTGAGCTCGCCGTGCTCCAGGTAGGCGTGCCCCTCCGCGACGCGGGGCGCGGGCGAGCGGCCGTGCTGCACGACGCACCGCACGCCCGGGCCGTGCTCCTTCGCCGCCCAGGCGTCGGCCCACTCGACCAGCCGGGCGAAGGGGTGGTGGTCGGTCCCGACCGAGACGAAGACGAGCCGCGCGGAACCGCTCACAGCAAGCCTCCGATCACTCTGGCGCGGGGATAGAACCGGCGCTGCTCCTCCCACTGGACGAGGAAGAGGGTTGTGAGAGGGGAGCAGAGGCGGCCGGTCAGGGTCGGGCTGTCGAGCCGGTCGTACACTTCGATGTAGACCGTCGGAATACCGAAGATCTTTGCGAGAACGAAAAACGGGAAGGCCAGTCCGGCGCCGGTGGAAACGATCAAATCCGGGCGTTCCCGCCGGAGCAGCCGCCAGGCGAGGGCGAAGTTGCGCAGCAGGTTCGGAATGTTCCTGGTCGTGGGGTGGTGCCCCCAGACGATCCGCTCGCCCCGAAGCCGCGAGGACGCGTCGTCCGTACGGAAGGTCACCCAGGTCCGCGCCCACTCCCGCCACCACGGTTCGAGCGCGTCCAACTGGGCCAGGTGGCCCCCGCTGGACGCGACGAGCAGGACACTTCTCGCTCTCGCCACCTCGGCCCGATCTGCACCATAAGATTGATGTTCGTTCAAGCAAGAGTAGAACATCGGCCATATTCCGGTAAACTTCACCAGAGCTTATGGCTTGAAGGTTCATCATCTGGGGTCGGACCGGCGCGCGGGGCTCACCCAGACGGCACAGATCGGTGAGGGGGACCCGCGTGGCGGGAGGGCAGGTCACTCCATTCCGTTCTCAACTCCTGGCGCAGACGCTCCGCTACCGCAAGGGCCTGATCACCGTCTGCGCGCTGCTCGGCGCCGTGCTCGGGGTGGGCGCCGCCCAGCTGGTGCCGCAGAGCTACACGGCCTCCGCCACCGTGCTCATCATCCCGCTCAGCGGCAACCCCTACTCCACCGAGGGCCGGGGCGACGACCTGATCAACCTCGCGAGCGAGACCCAGCTCGTCACCGCCGACACGGTCATGGACCGGGTCGCCTCCGCGCTCGGCGAGGACGCCGACCGCGACACCCTCCCCGACCAGGTGAAGGTCGAGGTCCCCCCCAACACCCAGACTCTCCTGATCACCTTCACCGCCGACAGCCCGGAGACCGCGGACAAGGGCGCGACCGCGTTCGCGAACAGCTACCTGACCTACCGCAGGAACCGCTCAGAAGCGATCATCGACGGCGAGATCAAGCAGGTCGAGGAGCAGTCGGCCAAGGTCGACGCCAGCCTCCGCAAGGCCACGAACGACCTCGCCTCCGACAAGACCACCTCCGCCCGGCGCACCTACCTGACGCAGCGGGTCACCCAGCTGACCAACCAGCTCGCCGTCCTGGAGGAGCAGGCCAACCAGCTCGCCAGCACCCCGATCTACCCGGGGCAGGTCATCTCCTCCGACCCCGCCTCCTCCGGGTCGAGCCTGCTCGGCACGCCCGAGCTCGGGCTGGCCGGCCTGCTGGCGGGCCTGGCGGCCGGTCTGGGGCTGGGCATGCTCCGGGAGCGGAGCGACGACCGCCTGCGCGACGTCGAGTCCGTGGAGCGGTACGGCGTGCCGGTCCTGGCCGTCAGGAACCTCCCCGCCCGGGCCTACGACCCGCCCGCGCTGCTCGATCCCGAACTGGGCACGCAGGACGAGGAGATCCGCAGGCTCCGGGTGGCGGTGCTGACCAGGGTCACCGAGACCCCGGCCTCGCTGCTCGTCGCCGGCGTCTCCGGCGGCGACCACTCCGCACGGGTGAGCGCCGACCTCGCCCTCGCCCTGGGTTCGGGCGGGACCGAGACGATCCTCGTCGACGCCGACCACACCGCGGCGCCCGGCGCCTCCGAGCTGCTCGGGATGTCGGGCCAGCGGGGACTGACCGACGTCCTGCTCGACCACGACGACCCGCAGGCGCTGCTGCTGGAGGCCGGTCCCCAGCTCCACGTCCTGCCGCAGGGCGCGGACCTGAAGAACGCCTCCAGCCACTTCCTCGGCCGCGGCCTGTTCCACACGGTCAACGTGTTCCGGCACAGCGCCGATCTCGTCATCGTCAGCGGCCCGCCGCTCGACGACCCGGACGGTCAGGCCCTGAGCATGGTCTCGTACGCCACCCTGCTGGTGGTCACCGCGGGCGTGACCCGGCGGCGGGAGGTCCGGGCCGCCTACGCTCAGGCGGAGCAGGCCGAGGCGAAGGTCATCGGCGCGGTCGTGCTGGTCCCGCCGAGCCGCCGGGAGCTGCGCGAGGCCGGCCGCGAGGGGGCGCGGCGGGCCCCCTCCCCCGCTCCGGCCCGGATCAGCGTCGAGTCCTCGGTGATGCCCGCGATCACGGCGGCGGAGTCCCGGGACGAGGAGGCCGAGGTCGTCGTCGAGGAGGCCGAGATCGTCACGGAGGAGCCCGAGATCGTGGTGCTCGACCTGCCCGACGACGGCGGGCCGCGGGCCGCGGCCGACGAGGCGCCGACGATGGCCTTCCCGAAGATCACCTCGGACGCGCCCGCCAAGACCGGCCGCGGCAAATGAGTGGTTCCGGCGACCTGGCCTCCATGGCCAGGGGCGGCACCCTCAACCTCGTCGGCGCCGCGGTGACCGGAATATCCCAGTTCGGCCTCGTCCTCCTGGTCGCCACCCTGCACTCCGCCGAGCTCAGCGGCGCGTTCTTCGCCGCCACCTCGGTCTTCATCATCCTGGGCGCGCTGTGCGAGCTGGGCTGCGACGTGGGCCTGCTGCGCTGGGTCCCCGGGCACCTGGCGCTCGGCCGTACCCGTGACGCGGCCCGCTGCGTCGACGCGGCGCTCGTCCCCGTCGCGGCGGTCTCCCTGCTCTGCGCGGCGGCCCTGTTCGCCGCCGCGCCCGCCGTGGCCGGAGCGGTCGACGGGGGCCAGACCGGCCAGACCGCGTCCATGCTGCGGGTCCTCGCGCTCTTCCTGCCCGTCGCGGCGGCGGCCAACGTGCTGCTCGCGGCGACCCGCGCCCACGGCCGGATGCGGCCCACCGTGCTGGTCGAGCGGATCGGCAGGCCGGTGGCGCAGATCGGCGGGGTCGCGCTGACCCTGTTCCTCGGCGACGACCCGACGCTGCTCACCCTCATGTGGGCCCTGCCGTACCTGCCGGCGCTGGCGGGCGCGGCGTGGTGGTACGGCGGGATGCGCCGCGCCAGCCCGCCCCAGGCGGAGCCGGCCGCGCCGCTGCGGGCCCTGGCCGCCGAGTACTGGCGCTTCACCGCGCTGCGGGCGCTGGCCCGGGTCTGCCAGACCGCGCTGCAGCGGGCCGACATCGTGATGGTCGCCGCGCTGGCCTCCCCCCGGGACGCGGCGGTCTACACGGTCGCCAGCCGCTTCGTGGTCTTCGGCCAGCTCGGCACCCAGGCCGTCCAGCAGGTCATGCAGCCCGTGGTGAGCCGCCGGCTGGCCCTCGGCGACCGGGCGGGCGCCCACGAGACCTTCACGGTGGCCACCGTTTGGACCGTTCTCCTGACCTGGCCGGTCTACGTGACGACCGCGACCGCCGCCGCCCTGTACCTGTCGCTCTTCGCCGAGGAGTACCACGCGGCGGGGCTCGTGCCCGTGCTCGTGCTGTCCCTGGCGATGATGTTCGCCACGGCCGCCGGCCCGGTCGACACGATGCTGCTGATGAGCGGCCGCAGCGGGCTGAGCCTGCTGAACACCGCCGCGGCCCTGGTGATCGACGTCGCCCTGGGGCTGGTGCTCATCCCGAACTTCGGCGTCACCGGCGCCGCGGTCAACTGGGCGGTCTCCATCGTCGTCCGCAACGTGCTCTCCTTCGCCCAGGTGAGGGCCTCGACCGGGATGACCCCGCTCAGCCCCGGCCTCGCCTGGGCCGTCGGCGCGACCGCCCTCTCGTTCGGGGCGCCGCTGCTCGCGCTGCGGGCCGCCGGCGCCCCGCTCCCCCTGCTCTACGCCGGCCTGGCGGCGTGTGCTGCTGTTTATGTCATCCTGCTGTGGAAGATCCGGGAACGCGTCTCCCTGACCGCGCTGTCCGCCCTGCTGCGGCGGCGCGCCCGCAGGGCCGCGTCCCCGGTGGTCGAGGAGGTCTGATGTCGGCTCTGGCCCATCTACGTGCCGTGCGGAGGCACTCGCGCGCCGCACTCCGCCGGCTGGCGGGGCCGTCCCCGTCGAGCACGCTCGTCTCGGCCGCGCGCGCCCTGCCGATCCCGCCGAAGGTGCGGGTCCAGCTCTCCTCGGCCTTCCTGCGCCAGCGCGGATCGCTCACCGTCCCCGTCGACCGGCTGCTGCTGGGCGCGCAGAACGGCTGGACCGCCGCCGAGTTCAGCGCCAGGACCGGCGACCTGCTCTGGGGCTCCACCCCGGTCTCCGAGGGGCCCCACGTGGCGCTGCTCCGCCTGGCCGACGACCACGAGCCGACCGACGAGGAGATCCTGGCCAGCCCGTACGGCACGCTCGCCCGCCGCGCCATCGCCACCGGCGGCCGCTACTTCTGGGCGACGGACGACGCGGGCGTCGTGGAGACGGCGCGCGCCTTCCTCGACCGGCACCGCGGCGGCGCGCAGCAGGCCCCCAGGACCTACCAGAGCGGGCCCGGCGACCCCGTCCTCGTCGCCCCGATCAAGTGGTCCGGCTACTACCAGGTCCTGGACGGGCACCACCGGCTGGCGAGCGCGGTGCACCGGGGCGAGCGGACCGCCGAGGTGGCCGTCAAGCGCCTGGCGGTCACGACGCCGCTCCAGGACCACCTGCTCCGGATGAGCTGGCTCGACGGCACCCGCGAGCTGTACCAGCCGATCGACGCCCCCGAGCTGGCCGACGGATGGCCGACCGTGCGCAAGTGCACCGACCGGCGCGACAAGATGCGGGCCTTCCTGGGCGAGGCCCTGGGCGGCCACGAGGGCCTCGGCTACCTCGACGTGGCCAGCTGCTACGGCTGGTTCGTCTCCGAGATGGGCAGGCTCGGCATGGACGCCCACGGCATCGAGCGCGACCCGCTGGCCGTCCCGCTCGGGCAGGCGGTCTACGGCCTGCCCGCCGGGGCGATCGAGACCGGTGACTGCGTGGAGATCCTGAGCCGGACCGACCGCACCTGGGACGTGGTCTCCTGCTTCAGCCTCCTGCACCACTTCGTGCTCGGCCGCGGCTCGGTCGGGCCCGAGGAGCTGCTCAGGCTGCTCGACCGGGTCACCGGCCGGGTGCTGTTCCTCGACACCGGCCAGGAGAACGAGGCGTGGTTCAAGACCTCCCTCGCCGGCTGGAACCCGCCGATGATCGCCGACTACCTCAAGCGGAACACCACGTTCTCGCGGATCGTCGACCTGGGCCCGGACGACGACGCCGTGCCCCCGTACGCCGACAACTACCGGCGCCACCTGTTCGCCTGCGTCCGGGAGGACCGATGACGCCACGCCGTACCCTGCTCGGCGGAGCCGCGGCGCTCTGCCTGCTGCTCACCGCGTCCTGCGGCACGTCCCAGGCCGCGCAGCCCGAGCCCGCCCGGACGACCGAGGCGCCCGCCGCGATGGGCGGCGTCTGGGCCGCCGGCTGGAACGCCGACGGGCAGCTCGGCCACCCCACCGAGGAGATCGCGACCGCGTTCGGCCAGGTCCTCGGGGTCGGCGGGAAGTCCTCGCTGACCCGGGTCACCGCGGTCGCCGGCGGCGGGCGGCACTCCCTCGCGCTGCTCGACGACGGCTCCGTGGTCGCCTGGGGCGCCAACGACTTCGGCCAGCTCGGCGACGGCACCACCACCGACCGCGCGGAGCCGGTTCCCGTGCGCGCCCCGGACGGCGGGGAGGGCACCCTGGGCGGCGTCGTGGCGCTCTCGGCCAACAGCGACTTCTCCATGGCGCTGCTGGCCGACGGCAAGGTCGTCACCTGGGGGAAGGGCGACGCGGGGCAGCGCGGCATCGGCAGTGAGACCGCGCCGCTCACGCCCACCACGGTCCTCGCGCCGGACGGGTCCGGCCCGCTGACCGGTGTCACCGCGATCGCCGCGGACGGCCGGACCGAGCTGGTGCTGCTGGAGGACGGCTCGCTGCTGGCCTGGGGCGCGAACAAGTACGGGATGGTCGGGGACGGCACCACCGAGGACCGCTCCCTGCCCGTCCCGGTGCGCGGCCTGGACGGCGCCGAGCGGCTGACCGGCGTCACGGCCATCACCATGGGCGGCCAGCACGGGCTGGCACTCCTGCAGGACGGCTCCGTCGCCGCCTGGGGCTACAACGACATGGGCCAGCTCGGCACCGGCGACTACGAGGCCCGCATGACCCCGGTGCTGGTGTCCGGCCCCGGCGGCCGGGCGCCGCTGCAGGGGGTCGTCGCGATCTCCTCCGCGGAGAAGCACAACTTCGCCATCCTGCGGGACCGCACCGTCATGTCGTGGGGCAACAACACCGCGGGCCAGCTCGGTGACAACACTCTGGAGCGCCGGACCACCCCGGTCCAGGTGGTCGGCGCCAACGGCGAGGTGCTCCGCGCGGTCCGCAGCGTCTTCGCCGGCGAGGCCTACGGCGTGGCGCTCCTCGACGACGACACGGTCCGCACGTGGGGAGCGAACGGCAAGGGCCAGCTCGGCTCCGGTGACCGGGTGGCCCGGAGCCGCTCGGGGCCGATCGTGCTGGCCGAGGGGGAGCAGCCGGGCAGGGCCGTCACCGCCGCCGCCGGCGAGCGCCACCTGCTCCTGGTCCTGCAGCAGGTCTACTGACGGGAGGGCGGAGATGAGGCGCACCGGATTCGTCACACTGGCCGCGGCGGCCGCGGTCGTGCTCTCCGCTCTCCCCGCCGGGGCCGAACCGGTCCCGCCGGCGGTCCAGCCCACACCTCCCGGCGCGGAGGCCGTCGTGCCGCCGGTCGAGCTTCCGGCCGAGCCTCCGCCGCCCGAGGCGGAGGCCGTCCCGCCGGAGGCGGGACCCGCACCGTCCGGGGAAGAGGCCGTCCCGCCCGCCGTGGAGCCCACGCCGCCGGTCACCGGGCCCGTCCCGGGGGGCTCGGGCCCCCAGCGGCGGAGACTCATGTTCGGCGCGGTCGGGCAGTACCAGGAGGAGATCCTCGGCCGCGAGCAGGAGCTGGGGCGCCGCCTGGAGGCGGTCCGGGTCTTCAAGCGGTGGGACGAGCCGGTCTTCAACGAGCACCAGTTCTGGGCCCGCGACACCGGCCACACCGTCTTCGTCTCCGTCAAGTCGCGGCGCAAGGACGGCGGCGACATCCGCTGGCGGGACATCGCCGACGCGCAGCCGGGCGACGAGCTGTACGCGGACATCGTGCGCCAGGCCCGGGAACTGCGGGACTTCGGCGCCGTGGTCTACTTCACCTTCAACCACGAGCCGGAGGCGAAGGGCTCGCGCGGCATGGGCGAGGGAGCCGACTTCGTCGATGCCTGGCGGAAGATCGTCGACATCCACTGGGCGCAGGGCGTGCGCACCGTCCGCTACGTCTGGGCGGTCACCCCGGTGGCCTTCGATCGCACCGACGGCACCGCGGCCGAGCTGTTCTACCCGGGCGACGACTACGTCGACCACATCGCCGCGGACGCCTACAACTTCTACAACTGCAGCAACCCCGAGGGGAGGTGGCTGAGCCTCGCCGAGGTCATCGAGGGCCACCGCCGGTTCGGCCTGCGCCACCCCGGCAAGGGGCTCATGCTGCTGGAGTGGGGCTCGGTGGAGGATCCGGCGCAGCCGGGGCGGCGGGCCCAGTGGCTCGCCGACGCGGCCCGCACGCTGCTGAGCCCCGGCTACGAGCAGTACCGCGCGGTGCTCGCCTGGGACGCGCGGAACCTCGACGAGGAGTGGGCCTGCGACTTCGACTACGCCTCCGCGTCCGACTCCCTGGCGGCCTGGCGGGAGATGGGCAACCACCCGGCCTTCGACGCGGGGCACCCCTGCGACATCGGCGACTGCGTCCGGCTGGCCGACTTCCTCGCCGTCTCCCGCCGCGGGACGTGACGCTCCGGCCGCCGTCCCGCGCGGCGGCCGGAGCCCGCGGGCGCGGTCAGTAGGCCCCGGTGCCCCGGGTGACCGCGGACCAGGTCTTCCAGAGGATCTGCAGGTCGAGCACGAGCGACCAGTTCTCGACGTAGCGCAGGTCCAGCCGGACCGACTCCTCCCAGGTCAGGTCCGACCGGCCGCTCACCTGCCACAGGCCGGTCATGCCGGGCTTGACGAGCAGGCGCCGCCGTACGTCGTCGCCGTACTGGGCGACCTCCTCGGGGAGCGGGGGGCGCGGCCCGACCAGGGACATGTCCCCGCGCAGCACGTTCACCAGCTGCGGCAGCTCGTCGACGGAGTAGCGGCGCAGCCAGGCGCCGATGCGGGTGACCCTTGGATCGTTCCTAATCTTGAACAGCACCCCGTCGCCCTCGTTGAGCTCCGCCAGCTCGGATTTGACCCGCTCGGCCTCGGGGATCATGGTCCGGAACTTCAGCACCGTGAACTCGCTGCCGTCCTTGCCGACCCGCGCCTGCCGGAACAGGACGGGACCGCGGTCGGAGGCCTTGATGAGGATCGCGACGGCCACCAGGAAGGGGAGCAGCACCAGCAGGACGAGCAGCGCGCCGACCCGGTCGAAGGCACCCTTGACCAGCTGGCGGATCCCGCCGAGGTCGGGATGGGCGACGTGGAGCAGCGGGAGCCCGGCGACGGGGCGGATGTTGATGCGCGGGCCGGCGACCTCCATGAGCGCCGAGGCGACGTAGAGGTCGGTGTTCTCCTCCTCCAGCCGCCAGGCCAGCCGCCGCAGGGCGACGCCGTCGAACTCGGGACAGGACAGCACCGCGACCGTGTCCGCGCGCACCTCGCGGACGGTCTCGGGCACGGTCGAGAAGTCGCCGAGCACCGGGAAGCCGTCGAACTGCCGGGGGTGGTCGCCGCCGTCCAGGGAGGGCACGCACGCGGCGACGATCTTCATGCCGTGGTGCGGTTTGCGGCTCAGCTGCGTGTGGAGCTCCAGGACGGAGGCCCAGTGCCCCACCACCACGACCCGGCGCATGCACGCGCCCTCGTAGCGGCGGCGGTGCAGCCACTGGCGCAGGCCGTACCGGACGAGGACGTCCACGAAGCCCGCCAGCGGGATGCCGACCACCACGTAGCCCCGGGCGATCGGGGTCTGCGTCGCGTAGGCGATGATGGCCACGGCCGAGGCGATGCCCAGGGCGGCCCGCATGACCTTGTGGTATTCCTCCGACCCCTCGCCGAGGTAGCGCTCGTCGTAGCCGCTCGCGGTCCAGATGACCAGAGGCCAGGCCATGATGAGGACGACCGCCAGGGCGATCTCCTGGGCCGTGAGGTAACCGAGGAACCACCGTGCCACGACCACTCCGGTCAGCGACACGGACGCGCACGCGACGTCGCAGAGGATCGCGGTGCGGACGTAGGACCTCACCCATTCGGCGGATCCCACGCTTGGCCGCGAAGCACCGATCTTCTCGCCGACTACAACGCTCATACACCCTCGCCGCGCTTGATCCGCACCATGCACAACAGACGCCGCTGTAGGTGCAACGGTTCACACCTTACTCAGCCTTGCCACCCATGACTTTCATGATAGAAAGATCAGGTTTTAAGGTGAACTACACCCACTTGTCCACAACTGGACATGCCTCTGTGAACATCTCCTGTAGACGGTGTGCACGGCAGGGTACACAGGGGGCGCACCGGCACCGGGGTGCGGGGGTGAAGCCGGCCGAGCCGGGGAGGCGCAGCTCACACGCGCACGGCCCGGCGGGGACGGCGGCGCGCGGCGTTGTCAGGTGTTGCCGTTGACCACCCGGCCCGGGATCGTTCCAGCCGGCCGCGCGCCCGCACCGGGGCGGGCGACCCCGGACACGCTCCCGGCCGCACCGTCGCGGACGCGCTCCCGGCCGTGGCTCGGCGCCCTCAGTCGTACTCCAGGTCGGGCAGCGCCGACGGCGGCTCGGGACTGCGCCAGACGACGACGGAGGAGTCCCGGGCGGTGTCCATCGCCGCGCTGAGCCGCTCCGGGTCGAAGTCCGGCAGATAGCGCAGGCGCGCCAGGAAGGTCGCGTCCGTCGCGGAGTGGGGCACGACGCACCCCTGCCCGTCGCGGTCGAGGAGGATGTAGAGGATGTCCGCGTCGGCCTCGCCTGCGACCCGCACCTCGACGACGTCCTCCCACGCGAGGGCGTCGACGCTGCCGTCCGCGTAGTGGCGGGTCACGCCCTCTTCGGTGACGTACACGTAGGTGTCCGGCACTGAGTTGCCGTGCATGGCCGCGATTGTGACGACTCCGGGGCGTCCCGTGCAATAGAGCCGCGCCAGCCGGGCGGCCGGCCGTCCCGGCCCGTGCGCCGGCCGCACGCCGCGCCGGCCCTGCGGCCCGAGCCGGCCCCTCCCGCCCCGGCCCGCGCCGTACGGCCGCCGCCGCGCGGTCAGGGGGCGCCCCAGCCGTGGTCGAGATGCTCGGCGACCGCCCGGCGGGCGGCCTCCTCGGGGACGGCGACGATCGCGTCGAGCAGGGCGCGGTGCTCGGCGACCAGGACGTCCCTGTCGGGGTAGGAGGAGCGCAGCCGTACCAGGCCCAGCCGGGTCTCCGCGGCCAGCGCCGCGTACAGCCGCTCCAGCCGCGGGCTGCCCACCGCGACCACCAGGGCCTGGTGCAGCGCCATGTGCTCGGCCACCACGTCGGACCAGGGCGCGTCCGGCGGCAGCGCGGCCATCCGCGCCAGCGCCCCGTCCGCCTCCGCCACCCGCCGCCCGGCCAGGGAGGCGGCCACCAGGTCCTCCAGCGGGCGGCGGACGAACATCAGGTCGTCCAGGTCGGCCTCGGTCACCTCCACCACCTGGGCGCTGCGGTTGCGCTCCCGGCGGAGCAGCCCTTCGTGGACGAGGACCGCCAGCGCCTCGCGGACGGTCGGGCGGGCCACCCCGTAGGCGGCGGACAGCTCCTGCTCGGGCAGGGCGGTGCCCGGCGGGATCTCCCCGGAGAGCACGCGGCGGCGCAGCTCGCCGGCGAGCGCGGTGACGGCGGAGACGGGACGGAGGGGGACGGTCACACCAGGAGCCTATTGCCGGGGCTCCGGCTCGGGGACGCGGATCCGGGGCACCGCCTCGGCCGCCCCGCCGCTCCCGCCGCCCTCGGGTGACTCCCGCTCCGCTGCCCGGACCCCGGTCCGCTCCCCGGACCGGGGAGCGGGCCGCCGCTCGGGCAGGGCGACGACGACCAGCGCCGCCCCGAGCAGCAGCAGCCCCGCGGCCGACAGCGGGGTCAGCCGCTCGCCCAGGACGGCGACGCCGAGCAGCGCGGCCACCGCGGGCTCGGCCAGGGCCAGGGTGGCGGCGGTCGCCACCGGGGTGGTGCGCAGGCCCCTGCCGTACAGGAAATAGGCCAGGGCGGTGGTGGCGCAGCCGAGGTAGAGGGCGGCCAGCAGGCCGCGGGGCTCGGTGAGCCAGCCGGCCCCGGACCAGAGCAGGACCGGGAGCATGACCACGGCCGCCCCGCCGAACATCGCCGCCATGACGGCGTCGGAGGACGCGCCCGCCCCGATCACCCGGGCCGCGGCCACCGCGTAGCAGGCGTAGATCAGCCCGCCGAGCAGCGCGAGCAGGATCCCGTCCGCGCGCGCCTGCCCTCCTCCGCCGCTCAGCACGGCGCAGCCCGTGACCGCCGTCGCGGTCGCCGCGGCCCAGCGCCCGCCGGGCGGCACCCGGTCGATGATCCAGGAGAGCAGACCGGTGAAGACCGGGCCGCTGCCGATGGAGACCACGGTGCCGACGGCCACGCCGGTCCGGTCGATCGCGGCGAAGTAGCAGAGCTGGTAGGCGGCCACTCCCAGGGCCGCCGCCAGGAGCAGTCCCCGCCGGGGCAGCGCCCGTACGGCGGCGCCGGCGGTCAGGGTCACGGCGCCGGCCAGCACCAGGCCGCCCACCACCAGGCGGGCGGCGGCGACGGAGACCGGGGCGACTCCGGTGACGAGCAGTCCGGCGGTCCCCGCGGTGCCCCAGAGCACGGCGGCGCCGAGAACGGCGAGCTTCATGGGAACATTGTCAGACAACCAGACAATGAAAGTCCACCGGATTCCGCCGGAGCGGGCTCCCGGCCGTTTCCACCCCGGGCGAACGGGTAGCTACCCCCGCGTGAGATTTCGGGCTGCGGAGGTGACCTCGTTGTCCAGGGGAACGTTCGAGGAGGGGCCCGAGGCGGCCTTCCAGGAGAGGATCGCCGCGGCCACGCCCCACCGGCTGGACGGCTCGGGCGTCACCACCTCGGCCGAGGCCATGGCGGCGATCGCCGAGGCGCTGTCGTTCCCGGACACCTTCGGCAACAACCTCGACGCGCTGTACGACCACCTGACCGACCTGTCCTGGCTGGCGCCGGGCGAGCACGCGCTCGTGTGGTCGAAGACCTCGGCGCTGCGCGACTGCGACCGGCCTGCCTACGACGCGATCCGGACCGTGCTCTCCGAGGCCGTCGCCGACGGCACGCCGGAGAAGGCCTTCCTGTCGGTCTTCCTCCTGACCGACTGAGCGGTCGCCGCGCAGTGGGCGCAGAACACGCCCCGCCGGCCCTCGGCGCAGGTGCAGAACCACCGCAGCGCGTCCTCCGCGTCCCTGCGGAACTCCACGCACGCGGCGCCGTCGTCCACCTCGGCGGTCACGCACAGCGGGCCGAACCTCACCAGCTGCACGGCTCCCGCCTGCTCCAGCTCGCCTCCCCTGGCCAGCGCCGGCCCGGCCGCGCGTTCCAGCTGCGACCCGAGCAGCTCCGCCATCTCCTTCATGGGGGCCTCCCCTAATCGTCAAGAAAAGACGTGCCCGGAAGCCCCGGGGTTCCGCCTCACTTCAAGGGGAGGTGACCATCTCCTCCGCCGACGTCCGGCAGGAAGATACTCGCCTCCCTGGTCGGGAGTGCTCCACGTTGCTAAAGTTTCGGCACTGTTAACCGCGCATACCCGTAATGCGAGGTATTGTGGCCGCCCGCAAACATTCGATCAAGACGAAGATCTTCGTCCTCCTCCTGGTACCCCTCGTCTCCCTGGTGGCCATCTGGGGGTTCGCGGCGGCGATCACCTTGCGGAGCGGCCAGGAACTCCTCATCGTCAGCAGGGTCCACGAGCACGTGACCGTGCCCACCCGCGCGCTCGCCACCGCCCTCCAGCACGAGCGGCTGCTCTCCCTGACCCTCCTCGGCGACGCCACGGCCTCGCGCTCCGCCCTGGACGCCCAGCGGACCAAGACCAACAACGCGCGCGCCGAGCTCGAACGGCTCTCCACTGAGGCCAGGGACGACATCCCGGCCCCGCTGTGGGAGCGGGTGGTCCGGCTGTTGGCCGCGACGGACCGGCTCACCGAGGCCCGCAGCGGCGTGGACAGCCGCTCCAGCGGCCGGCTGCAGACCCTCGACGCCTACACCGGGATCATCGATCTGGCCTTCGACGTCTACGAGAAGCTGCGGATCTCGGCCGACATCGACCTGATCGACCAGGTGCGGGCCACCACCGTGGTCGGGCGGAGCCGCGAGATGATGAGCCGGCAGACCGCCCTGATCTCCGGGGCCGTCGCCGCCGGGACCATCACCGCGCAGGAGCGCGCCCGCTTCGCCGAGCTGGTCACCGGCCGCAGGCTGCTGTTCGCCGTGGGCACCCAGCAGCTCGACGACCGGTTGCGGACGTCCTACACCCGACTGGCGGGCACCGACGCCTACGCCGAGTTCGAGCGGATCGAGAGCGCCTTCCGCACCTCCACGCGGCCCGACGCCTCCTGGGCGACGGCCTCCGTCACGCTGGCCGACGCCTTCGACCGCGTCGCCGGCGACGTCAGCCAGCGCATCGCCGACCGCGCCGCCCCCATGGCCACCGCCACCCTGGTGCAGATCGGCGTCGCCGGCGGTCTCGGCCTGGTCGCGGTCGCGGCGTCCGTCTTCGTCTCGGTCCGCTTCGGCCGCCGGATCGGCACCGAGCTCGTCGGCCTGCAGCGGGCCGCCCTCGACCTCGCCGACCGGCGTCTGCCCGACGTGGTCGCGCGGCTGCGCAAGGGCGAGGACGTCTGCGCGGTCTCGGAGGTCCCCGAGCTGAACTACGGCACCACCGCGGAGATCGTGCGCGTCGGCGAGGCGTTCTCCTCCGTCCAGCGCACGGCCGTCGAGGCGGCCGTCGGCCAGGCCGAGATGCGCAAGGGCGTGGGCAAGGTCTTCGTCAACCTGGCCAGGCGCAGCCAGTCGCTGCTGCACCGGCAGCTCGCCATGCTGGAGGCGATGGAGCGCCGGGCCACCGACCCGGAGACCCTCGAGGACCTGTTCGCCCTGGACCACCTGACCACCCGCATGCGCCGCCACGCCGAGGGCCTGATCATCCTGTCGGGTTCGGTGCCCGGCCGCGGCTGGCGCAGGCCCGTGGCGATCTACGACGTGGTCCGCGCCGCCGTCGAGGAGGTGGAGGACTACCGCCGCGTCACGGTCGAGGTGCCGCACGGCCCGGCGCTCGTCGGCACGGTGGCCACCGACGTCATCCACCTGGTCGCCGAGCTGGTGGAGAACGCCACGATCTTCTCCCCGCCGAACACCCCGGTCCGCGTGCACGGCGAGCCCGCCGCGCGGGGCTACGCGATCGAGGTGGAGGACCGCGGCCTCGGCATGAAGCCGGAGGAGATGGCGGAGCTCAACGCGCGGCTGGCCGAGCCCCCGGAGTTCGACCTGGCCGACAGCGACCGGCTGGGACTGTTCGTCGTGAGCCGGCTGGCCGCCCGGCACGGCATCCGCGTCTCCCTCCGCCCGTCGCCGTTCGGCGGCACCAGTGCGATCGTGCTCGTCCCGGAGGCGCTGGTGGCCGAGGTGTCCGGGGCGGAGCCGCAGGCCGGGCCGCCGGCCGGGTGGACCGCCGCCGAGGCCCGCGATCCCGTCCCCGGGGCCGGCCCCGCGGCGGGGGGCGGCACCGGGACCGTCCCGGGCCCGGCCGCGGGGACCACGGAAGGCGGCCTGCCCCGACGCGTCCGGCGCGCCGTACCGGACCAGGCCCCGCCGCCCGGAGAACCGCCCCCGCGGGTACGGCAGGCGGGCGGTGGCGGGCCCGCCGAGCCGAGCAGCGTGCTGACGTCGTTCCGCGCGGGGTGGCTCCGCGCCGAGGAGGAGGGCGAGGGGAGATGACAGAGCGCTGGCTCGACCAGGACGCCGGACCGATCGTGCGCCCCTACACGGTCACCCGGGGGCGGACCCGCCCGTCAGGGGCCCGCTTCGACCTGATCGCCACGGTGACGGCGATCAGGGCCGCCCCGGCGGACCTGCCCCCGGAGCACCGGCGGGTCCTGGCCGCCTGCCGGCGTCCGGTCTCGGTGGCCGAGCTGGCGTCGGAGACCGGACTGGCCGTCGGCGTGGTCGGGGTGCTCCTGGGCGACCTGCGCGACGCGGGGCTGGTGACCGTGCAGGCGTCGCCCGACCCGGTGATCCAGGAGAGCCTGCTCCGGGACGTCCTCGCCGGTCTGCGGGCCCTCTGAGCGCGGGCGGCCCGCGGATCTTACGGGACGGCCCGCCGGCCCCTTTCGCAGGCGGCGGGGTTCAGTCGGTGGCCAGGCGGGCGTGCCGCTCCACGTCGAAGCGCTCGTGCCCGTACCTGAGCTTGGCCCGCTCGATCCCCTCGGCCGCGAAGCCCGCCTTGACCGCCACCGCGCAGGAGGCGGGGTTGTTCAGCCGGTGCCCCAGTTCGAGGCGGAACAGTCCGCGCTCCCGGAACGCCCACTCGGCCAGCAGGAGCGTCGCCGCCGCCGCGACGCCGCGGCCCCGGGCGTGCGGGGAGGTCCAGTAGGAGACCCAGCCCGTGTCGTGCGCGTCGATGTTGCTCACCGCGACGTTCCCGACCACCTCGCCGCCCGCCGTGACGGCGAAGGCCCGCGCGTCGTCCCGGAACCCCCAGAACGCCATCCACTCCAGCGCCGCCTCGGGCGTGTCGACCGGACGGGCGGACTGCTGCGCCATGTCGGGCGCGGCGAAGGCGGCGAGCACGGCGGGCACGTCGTCGGGGCGCCAGCCCCGGAGCCTCACCTCGATCATGCGGTCACCGTCCTCCGTCGGCGGGGCGGCCCCGGCGCCCCCGGCCCCCCCGGCCGAATCTACCCGCGGACCGCGGCCGGGAAGGCCGGGCGCGGCCTCCCCGGCGCCGATGCCGCCCTTTCGTTACAGAGGATCGGCTCAGAGGACCGGCCACCGCGCCACCGGCCGCCACCTGTCTCGAAATATTGTGAGAGCGCTCTCCGAGAGAGCATCATGGTCCCCATGACGACCATCCGCCCGTACCGCCCCGAAGACCGCGACGCGCTCTACGACATCTGCGTCCGCACCGCCCACGAGGGCGGGGACTCCCGGCACATCTACCCCGACCTGGAGCTGATGCCCAGCATCTTCGCCGCCCCCTACGCCGAACTGGAGCCGGACCTGGCCTTCGTGCTCGACGACGGGGAACGCGCGGTCGGCTACGTCCTCGGCACCGCCGACACCGCCGCCTTCGTCCGGAACTACCGGGAGAACTGGCTGCCCCGGATGAGAGAGCGCTTCCCCGCCCTGGACGGGCCGCCCACCACCCCCAGCGAGACGATGATCGACCTCATGTACCGCCCGGAGCGCATGATCCTGCCCGAGCTGGCCGGCTACCCGGCCCACCTCCACATCGACCTGCTCCCCTCCCACCAGGGCAGGGGACACGGCCGCGCACTCATGCACGCCTTCCTCGACGCGCTGCACGGCAAGGGCGTGCCCGCCGTCCACCTCGGCATGGTCACCGCCAACACCGCGGCCCGCGCGTTCTACGACCGGCTCGGCTTCCACGAGATCGCGGTCGCCGACCCGGGCCCGCTCACCTATCTCGGCCGGCGAACGGACCGGACAGCGCCGCCCACTGCAGCAGCATGATGGTCTTGGCGTCGGCGATCCCACCCGAGGCGACCATCTCCAGCGCCTCGGCGAAGGGCAGCTCGACCACCTCGATGTCCTCGCCCTCGCCCGCCAGCCCGCCGCCCTCGCCGGCCCTGAGGTCCGCCCGGTACGGCGCGGCGAAGAAGTGCACCCGCTCGGTGACCGACCCCGGGCTCATGTAGACGTCGAAGACGTGCCGGACCTCGCCGATCTCGTAGCCGGTCTCCTCGGCGGCCTCGCGCCGGATCGCGGTCTCCGGATCGTCGTCGTCGAGCAGGCCCGCCGCGGTCTCCAGCAGCATCCCGTCCGGGTGCCCGTTGACGTAGACGGGGTAGCGGAACTGCCGGGTCAGCAGGACCGTCCCGCGCTCGGCGTCGTAGAGCAGCACGGTGGCGCCGTTGCCCCGGTCGTAGGTCTCGCGCTCCTCCACGCTCCAGGTCCCGTCCGCCCGCCGGTAGTCGAAGGTCGTCTTCCGCAGGACGTACCAGCTGGACGCCAGGAGCTCCACCTCCCGCACCCGCACCCGGGGGTTGCCGGTCAGGTCCCGCCCCGCCCGGTCCAGCCCGGTGCGGCCCCGCCGGTCGGGCACGTCGATCCCCGGCACCCCGTTCGGCACGCGCGTCTCCCCCCGCGGTCCCGCGCCCCGCCCGCTCCCGGCGGGACGTCCGGAAAGGCGCGGTGCTCCCGGATCCGCACTGTACAGCAGCGCCCGCGGGACGGTGCCGGCGCGGATCAGCGGACCGCCAGCCTCGCCAAGCCCGGGTAGTCGGTGACGACGCCGTCGCCGTCGTAGACCAGGTCGGCGCTGAAGCCCTCGCTCTCGTAGCGCACGGAGTCCGGGCCGAGATGCGTGTAGCTCTGCGGGTGGTGGACCACGTGCAGGTGGGGCACCTGGACCAGCGCCATGACGAAGCCCATCCGCCCCTGGCTCTTCAGCAGCCCGTGGCGGAGCACCGGCATGGTGTTGGTCATCGGCGACAGCGCCAGGTCGCAGTCGAGCGCGTCGTTGAGGCCCGCCATGTCACCGCCGGGCTCCGGGCCGTCCAGGGAGCCCTCGCACTTGGTCTCGCAGGACCAGATGCCGTCGGTGCCGCGCCGCAGGTCGAGGGCGCGCGCCCAGCCCGCGCCGTGCGCCCGCACGCTCAGCAGTTCCGTCACGTAGTCGGCCGAGGTGCGCAGGGAGTACTCCAGGCGGTAGGGCACCGGGTCCGTCCCGATCGCCACGCCGACCGCCGTCAACCCCGACGAGAAGTCCGCCTCGGCGTACTCGGCCCCCTCGTCCTTCATCCACACGAGCCCGCGCATCGCGCTCTCCTTCCAGCGAACCCTCCATGGTCCACCGTGCCCCGGAGAATCCGCGCGAACCACGCGCGCCGCGCCGTACCGTCACACCCCGGAGCCGGCCGGCGTGCGCTCCTCGGCGGGCACCCGCTCGACCGGGGCGGCGGACAGGGCGCCCGGGCCCCGGTGGACACGGCGCAGCGAGCGGCGCAGGGTGAGCAGCGCCGCACCGGCCAGCACGGCGGCCAGGCAGAGCAGCTCGACGGGGACGAGCCCCTCACCGGCCGTGACCAGCCGCTCGTTCAGCATGCAGTACCCCGCGTGGAAGCCGACGGCGAGCCACAGGTCGCCGGTGGCGATCCGGCAGGCGGCGAGCATGAACCCGAACGCGACCGCCTGCAGCACGTAGAGCGGCTTCTCCGCCGCCGCTCCGGTCCCGCCGGAGGAGACCAGGTGCAGCATCCCGAACAGGACGGAGGTGATCGCGACCGCCGCCCCCAGCGGCAGCGACGCGCGCAGGTGCCGGAACAGGTAGCCGCGGAACCACAGCTCCTCGGGTACGGCCTGCACCAGCAGGGCCGAGGGGACGATGACCGTCAGCCAGGCCGGCACGCTCGCCAGGGAGGCGTCCGGATCCCACTCGGCCGCGCCGGCCAGCACGCACAGGGCGTCGGCCGCGACGACCACGGCGAGTCCCGCCGCCGTCCCGCGCAGCATCCGGCCCGCCGAGGCGCGGGAGAAGGTCAGCCCCAGCGCGGACCAGGGGTCGCCCTCCACGAGGCGCTGCACGCACCAGGTGAGGCCGATCGCGCAGGCCGTCACCCCCGCCCCCGCCACGAGGTAGAAGACGCCCGTCGACATGCCGGGGATCAGCGACACGAACAGGACGGTGAAGACGGACGCGAACAGGCCGGCCACGGCCAGACCGGACCGCCAGACGGGTTCGAGACGAGCGGAGCAGCGCATGGGCCAACGCTAGGAACGGCGGCCGCGCGCCCGCACGAGGCGCGGGCATTCCACACCATGGCTTGTACCGCGCCTGGTGGTATCCGTACCGGACCATGGCCGCCAGCGGGGTTTCCCCGTCGGGCGGACCGCCGGGCCGGGCACCGGTCACCTGCTCACCCGGACGTAGTCCACGGTCAGGGTGCTGTTCAGCCTCGCCGCCGGGGTGCCGGCCTGCGAGCCGACGGCGATGTTCAGGATCACCTCGGCGGGCGAGTCCGCCGGCACCCGGTACGGCAGGACCCGCACGAGCCTGCCGTCGAGGTAGAACCACGCCCGGCCGGACCGCCCCGTGGTCCACCTGACCTTGTAGACGTGCCACCGGGTGGCGTCGACCCCGTAGGCGCCCCCGGCGCCGGAGCCGCCCCCGTCGGTGTGCACGTGGTATTCCGGGTCCCAGCTCGCCCCGTTGAGGCCGTTCTCCATCAGGTCGATCTCGCCGTAGTGCGGCGTCTTCGCCGCGGGCCTGCCGAGCAGCCAGATCGCGGGCCACGCGCCGGCCTGCCACCCGGACATCTTCGCCCTGACCTCCAGGGTGCCGCCCTTCCAGGCGGGCCGGGAGACGAGCCGCGCCGAGGTGTACGCGCGCGACACCCCGTCGGCTCCGACGTGCCTCTCCGCCCGGGCGGTGATCACGAGATGCCCGGCGCCGTCGAGCCGCGCGTTGCGCCTCGCCGCGGTGTAGCACTGGTCCTCGGCCCCGTGCCCCCACATGCACCCCTTCTCCTGCCGCCACCGCGCGGCGGAGGGCCCCCGCCCGGCGGGGCCGGTGAACTCGTCCCGGAACACGTGGCGCCCGGTGCGCCCGTCCTCCCCGGCCGCCGGGGAGGACGCCTCCTGGGCCGGCGGCACCGCCCCGCCCGTCCCCGGGGGAGACGCCCCCGGATCCGGCGCCATGAGCCCGGCCGCATCCGGGAACGGTGGCGCGGGCGCGGCCGCATCCGGGAACGACGGCACCGCCCCGGCCGCATCCGGGAAGGGCGGCGCGGGCGTGGACCCGTCGGGGAACGGCGACGCGGCCGTCCCCGTCCCGGCGGCGGGCGCCGCCGCGCCGAGCGCCCCCTGGGGCGCCCCGGCGGGCGCTCCGAGGGACACGGCCGCGGCCAGCCCCGCGAGCGCGGTCAGCCGCCCGGCCCGCCCGGTCCGCCCGGCCCGCCCGGTCCGCCCGGTCCGCCCTTCGGCCCACCCGGTCCGCCCGGTCCGCCTCACGGTCCACCCCCGCTCCCGCCCGGCCGGCGGGCCGTCACCGGAGGTCCTCCCCCCGGGTGGTCCCGGGCCTGCGGCAGCCGGGCAGGGCCGGCCGTCGTCGTGGCAGGCAGCATGGGCGCAATCCCGTGCTCCCGCCCTGTCCCCGCGGTCTGCGCTCCCCGCCCACGGCTCCCCCGTCCGTCGTGGTGACGTTGCAGGAGCAGTTATGTCACTCTTAGTAATAATCCAAACGCTAAAAGTGTCTACGTCCGGATATCGACCGGTGCGAGAGCGGGGCGCTTGGCCGTCCGGCCGTCGCCGGAGGAGCGGCCGAGCAGGCGGCGGCCGAGCCACGGTCCGGCGAACGCGGTGAACCAGCGCAGTTCCGTCGCCGCCGCGCGCCAGACGGGAGGCGCGGGCAGCGGCGGGAGCGGGTCCATCCACGTGCCGTCGCTGCCGGGCAGGTCCAGCGCGTGCGCCAGCGCGGCGGCGATCACGGCGTGCCCGGCGGGGCTGGCGTGCAGCCGGTCCGCGCTCCACAGCCGGGCGTCGGTGACGGACACGAGCGGGAAGGTGTCGACGACGACCACGTCGTGGCGGGCGGCGGCCCGGCGGATGCGCTCGTTGAGATCGAGCACCCTGGGCAGCAGCCGCCGCGCGAGCGGGACGATCCTGCCGATGTCGGGGTAGGTCACGGTGACCACGCGCGCCCCGGCGGCGGTCAACCGGGCGAACATCTCCTCCAGGGCGCCCGCCACCTCGGCCGCGTCGAACCCAGGCCGGATGAGGTCGTTCATGCCCGCCACCACCGTGGCCAGATCGGGCCGCAGCGCCAGGGCGGCCGGGAGCTGCTCGTCGCGCACCTGGACGGCGCGCCTGCCGCGCACCGCGAGGTTGGCGTACAGCAGGCCGGGGTCGGCGCGGGCCAGGTGCTCGGCGAGCCGGTCGGCGAAGCCGCGGTGCCCCCGCACGTCGTCGCCGTCGCCGAGCCCCTCGGTCTGGCTGTCCCCGAGGGCGACGTACCGGTGATAGACCGTCACGACGGCCTCCTCTCCGCGCGCCGCGCGGCGCGCCCGCTCAGTGTCCGCGCCGTCTGCACGCACCACTCGTGCATCTGCCGCTCCAGCCGGAGCCCGCCCAGGCACGTGAGGTACGGGCCGACGCGCTCCCCCCGGCGCAGGAACTCCTCCTCCTCCAGCCCGCCCCGCAGGTGCGCCAGCATCCTGCCGAACAGTTCGAGCTTGGCCGCCGCCTCCCTGGCGCGCTCGTGCAGCTGGTCGATCAGAGGGCCGGGATCGAGCAGGTCGCAGGCGTGGACCTTCACGATCAGGTCGTCGCGGATCAGCAACGGCTTGGCCGGTGCGGCGGCGAACGCGGCCAGCTCGGCGAGGCCGGCCTCGGTCACGGTGAACACCCGCTTGTCGGGACGGCCCTGCTGCACCACCCGGCGACCCGCCACCAGGCCGGCGGCCTCCATCCTGGCCAGCTCGGCGTAGAGCTGCTGCGGGGCGGCGTACCAGAAGTCGGCGACGCCCACATCGAAGATCTTGGCCAGCTGGTAGCCGCTGTACTCGCCGTCCAGCAGCGCCGCCAGCACCGCGTGCCGGAGCGCCATGCGTCAGCCGTACTCATGGATTTGACTAGTCATGGACATGACCATAAGAGCCGGCGCGGGGACGGGCAAGCCCGCAGGGGGGCGTCCGCCTCGCGGGGCGGGTCCGTCACGTCAGGAAGCGGTCCCAGGCGAGCCGGCCGTCCCGCAGGTCGGCGACCAGTTCCCGGACGTAGTCGAGTTCCGCCCGGAGCACGGCCCGCCGGTACTCGCTCTCCACGAGGAAGAGGCGGGGCAGGAAGGCCGCGCCCTCGGCCAGCTCACCGTCCAGCGCGGCCAGCCCCGCCTCCAGGGCCGCCAGGCGCTCCTCCAGCGCGGAACGGGCCTCCTGCGCCGGCAGCACCGGCAGGAAGGCGAGCGCGGCGGGGAACTCGGGGAACTCCCGGGCCGGCGTGGCGAGCATCGTCCGCATCCAGTCGCGCAGCGTCTCCAGCCCGGCGGCGGTGAGCTCGTAGACGGTCCGCTCCGGGCGGTTCTCCTCCCGCGAGGTCTCCCGGACCGCGATGAGGCCGGCGCGGAGCAGCCGGTCGATCGTCTGGTAGACGCTGTTGCGCTGCGCGACGTTGACGACGTCGTCCTTGTGCCGCTCCTTGATCAGCTGCTGCATGCGGTACGCGTGCATGGGCTCCTCGGCGACCAGGGAGAGCAGCGCCATGGCCAGGGGAGACCGCCTCGTGGACATGGCGCCATCGTAGGACCGTTCCCTTCTTAGTCATTTTATGTATAGTCATTACATGACTAAGCGAGCTCTGATCATCGGCGGGGGCATCGCCGGCCCGGTGACGGCCATGGCCCTGCAGCGGGCCGGCGTCGACGGCGAGGTCTTCGAGGCCTACGACCACGGCGCCGAGGGGGTGGGCGCCTTCCTCACCCTCGCGGTCAACGGGCTGGAGGCACTGCGCCCGCTCGGCCTGCACGGCCTCGTCGCGGACCTGGGCGTGGACACCCCGCGGATGCGGATCACCAACGCGCGCGGCAAGCCGCTTGCCGTCCTCCACCAGCCCAGCCGGACGCTGAAGCGCGCCGACCTCTACCGGGCCCTGCGCGACGAGGCCGTACGGCGCGGCATCCCGATCCACTACGGCAGGCGCCTCACCGACGCCTCGGTCACCCCGGACGGCGTGCGGGCGGTCTTCGCCGACGGGAGCACCGCCGAGGGCGACCTGCTCGTCGGAGCCGACGGGCTGCGCTCGCGCGTCCGGACGGTCATCGACCCCGGGGCGCCGCGCGCCCGGCACGTGGGGCTGCTGAACACGGGCGGTTTCGCGCGGGGCGTCACCGTGCCGGGCGAGGCGGGGACCAACCACTTCGTCTTCGGCCGCAGGTGCTTCTTCGGCTACCTGGTCCACCCGGGCGGGGAGGTGTGGTGGTTCGCCAACCCGCCCAGCCCCGGCGAGCCGAGCCCGCAGGAACTGGCCGCGATCACCCCGGAGCGGTGGCGGGCCAGGTTGGCGGAGCTGTTCACCGGCGACACCGGCCCGATGCTCGACATCATCGGCGCGACCGAGCACATCCTGCCCGCCTGGAACACCTACGACCTGCCGACCGTGCCGACGTGGTCCAACGAGCGCATGGTGATCGTGGGCGACGCCGCGCACGCGACCTCCCCCTCGGCGGGCCAGGGCGCGTCGATGGCGATCGAGGACGCGGTGGTGCTGGCCATGTGCCTGCGCGACCTGCCGGACACCCGCGAGGCGTTCGCCGCCTTCGAGCGGCTCCGGCGCGGCCGGGTGGAGCGGGTCGTGGCCCAGGGCAGGCGGAACGGAACCGGCAAGGCCCCGGGCCCCGCCGGCGCCTTCGTCCGCGACCTCGTGCTGCCGGCGGTCATGCGGCACCTGACCCGCCGGAACACGCTGGCCTGGATGTACGACCACCGGATCGCCTGGGACGAGCCGGTGTCCGCGGCGTCCCGCTGAGCGCCGGCCCTCCCGGCCTCCGGCCCCTCGGGCCCCGTATCCCGATTCCCTGTTGACACCACTCTGCTCGTAGTACTACGGTCACAATCACTACAGACAAAGTACTTAGAGCGGAGTGAAGTATGCGGAAGCTGGTCTACTACGTCGGCGTCAGCCTCGACGGCTACATCGCCGGGCCGGGCGGCGAGTTCGACTTCTACTTCGACTGCGGCCCGGCCGACCGGTCCGCCGAGCCGATGGACGACATGATGGCCTGGATCACCGCGGAGTATCCCGACACGGTGCCCACCCACCTCCGCGCGCAGATCGGCCTCGACGCGCCCAACCGGCGCTTCGACACCGTGCTGATGGGCCGCGGCACCTACCAGGTCGACACCGCCGTCACCAGTCCCTACCGGCACCTGAAGCAGTACGTCGTCTCGACCACGATCCCCGGGATCGACGAGCCCGGGGTGGAGCTGGTCTCCGGCGACCCCCTGGCACTGGTGCGGCGGCTGAAGAAGGAGGGCGGCATGGACATCTGGCTCTGCGGCGGCGGCAGGCTCGCCGGATCCCTGCTCCCGGAGATCGACGAGCTGATCGTCAAGAGCTACCCCGTGGTCGCGGGCGCGGGCCTGCCCATGGTCGCCGGGGAGTTCGACCCCACCCATTTCGTCCCCACCCGGTCGCGCTCCTTCGGCAACGGCGCCACCGTCACCTGGTTCACCCGGCGGTGACGCGGTCCGCGGACGGGAGGCCGCGGACCGCGTCGAGGTAGGCGCCGATCGCGTCCCGGTTCCTGGTCAGGCAGCGGATGCGCGCGTCGAGCTGATCGCGGTGGCGCTCCAGGGCCGCGATGATCTCCGGGTCGGCGTCGGCGACGTGGATCGCGCGCGGGTCGTCGAGGCAGGGCAGGATCCGCCCGATGATCCGCGTGGGCACCCCGGCGTCGATCAGGCCGCGGATCTGCACGACCCGGTCGACGAGGCACTCGGCGTAGTCCCGGTAGCCGTTCGCCGTCCGGCCGGGATCGAGCAGTCCCCGCTCCTCGTAGTAGCGCAGCAGCCGCGTGGGCACGCCCGTGCGCGCGGCCAGCTCCCCGATCCTCACGGCGTCCTCCCGTGCGCTTCCCTTCTCACTAATGTGAATGTACAAGCATGCTCTCATGCCCACCGGAGTCATGACAGCAGCACCGCCGGCGGCCGGGCGCGGGCACGGCACCCTGGCCGTGGTCGCGGTCGCCCAGTTCCTCATCGCCCTCGACTACTCGGTCATCTACATCGCCCTGCCCGGCATCGCCGCCGACCTGGCCCTCGACCCCGCCCTCGCCCAGTGGGTCGTCAGCGCCTACGGGGTCCTCTTCGCGGGCTTCCTCATCGTCGGTGGACGCCTGGCGGACCGGCTCGGCGCCCGCCGCCTGTTCGTCCTGGCGGTCGTCGGCTTCGGCGCCGCCGGCGCGCTCGGCGGCGCGGCCGGCGACGGGACGCTCCTGCTGGCCGCGCGCGCTGGGCAGGGGCTCGGGGCCGCCCTGCTCCAGCCCGCCGTCCTCGCCCTCATCGGGACGGCCTTCCCCGCGGGCCCCGCGCGCACCAGGGCGCTGGCGGTGTGGGGCTCGGTCGGGGCCTCGGGCCTCGCCGCCGGCGCGATCCTCGGCGGCCTGCTCACCACGGCGTCCTGGCGACTGACCTTCTTCGTCAACGTCCCCCTCACCCTGCTGTGCGCGCTGGGCGCCGTCCTGTGGACCGCCCGCCCGGCCCGCGGCCGCGCCCCGTCCGGCCGGCTCCCGGTGCTCGCCTCGGTCCTCGGCACCGGCACCGTGCTCACCCTGGTCCTCGGGCTGACCCTGGCCGCCGACCGGGGCTGGACCTCCGGGCCGGCCCTCGTCCCCCTCGCCCTCGCCCCGGTCCTGCTGCTGTGCTTCGTCCGCAACGAGAGGGCCGCGCGCGGCGTCCTGATCGAGCCCGTCCTGCGGCGCATCGCCTCGCTGCGCACCGGCGCGGGGGCGACCGCGCTCTACATGGCGAGCGTGGGCTCGGAGTTCTACCTGCTCACCCTCCTGCTGCAGACGGTCGAGGACTACTCCCCGCTCCAGGCGGGACTGGCCTTCCTGCCGCTGGCCCTCATGGTGACCGCCGGCAACGCGGCCGCGGGCCGCGCCGTACGGCGGGCCCGCCCGGCCACCGTGCTCCTCGCCGGGTTCGCCGCCGCCGCGGCGGGCCTGTCCTGGCTCGCGCTCACCCTGCACGGGGGCTCCTACGCCGCCGACCTGCTGCCGGGGCTCGTCCTCAGCGGCTTCGGCCACGGGGTGATCTACTCGGCGATGTTCGTCATCGGTACCCGGGACGTGCCGGCGGAGCACCAGGGAACGGCGGGCGCCCTGCTCACCACCTCCCAGTACCTCTCGGGTGCGCTCACCGTCGCCGTCCTCACCCTGGTCCTGGACACCGCGCCCGGCCACGCCCAGTTCCGTGCCGCCTTCCTGGTCACCGCCGCCGCGGCGGCCGCCGGGGCCCTCCTCGCCGCGGCACGGCGGCGGGCAGGCTCCCCCGACGACCCCACCGGCCCGCCCGAAACGGGGCATTGACGAATCAAATGAACACTCTTTTACTTCCTTCATGGGTCGCATCGCGGGGGTCACGGCCGCCGAGACACGCGAGCGGCTGCTGCACGCGGCCGCGCACGCCTTCGCGCGGCACGGCTACGACGGCACCCGCGTGGCCGACATCGCCGCGGCCGCGGGGGTGAGCAACGGCGCGCTGTACACGCACTTCGGCTCGAAGGCCGAGCTGCTCGTGGCCGCGCTGCGCGCGCACGGCCCGCGGCTGCTCGCCGACCTCCTCGCCGCCGATCCCGGCCGGCCCGCCGCCGACGTGCTCCTCGCCATCGGCCGCCGCCTCCCCCACCGCCGCGACGTACTCGGCCACCTCGTCGTCGAGGCGCTGGTCGCCGCCCGCCGCGACGCGGAGGTGGCCCGGCCGATGCACGACTACGTCGACGAGCGCGCCGGCCTGATCGCCGGGCTGGTGCGCACCGCCCAGGCCGGCGGCGAGCTCGACCCGGAGCTCTCACCGAACGCGCTCGCCCACTTCTGCCTCCTGCTGGCGATCGGCAGCGCGCTCGTCCCGCCCGACCTGCACGCGGTCGGCGACGAGGAGTGGAGCGCCCTGCTCGCCCGCGTCGTGACCGCCCTCGCCCCCGCCGACGACACCACCGCACAGAGCGGAGCACCCCAGTGAGAATACGGATCGACCCCGAGCGCTGCCAGGGCCACGGCCGCTGCTACGACCTCTCCCCCGAGCTGTTCGCCGACGACGACGAGGGCTACGGGCAGGTCATCGGCGACGGTGCCGTGCCCGCGGACCGGGAGCCCGCGGCCCGCCTGGCCGTGTCCAACTGCCCCGAGCGGGCGATAGACGTCCTCCAGGAGGTCTGAGATGACCGTCGACGACCGCTTCGCCCGGGACTTCCGGGAGAACCGCGACCTGCCGCTCGGCACGCTCAACGAGATCGTCACCGGCCCGGTCTCGGACTGGGCGACCGACTTCTCCCACACCGAGCCCGAGTGGGCCGCCGACCCCTACCCCATCCAGGACGACCTGCGGCGGCGCTGCCCGATCGCGCGCACCGAGCGGTTCGGCGGCGCCTGGCTGCCCACGCGCTACGAGGACGTCGCCGCCATCGCCTACGACACCGAGCGCTTCTCCTCCCGCTCGATCGTCGTGCGGAACTTCCGGCCGCCCCGCGAGATCGCGCCGGTGGGCGACGCCCCGCCGATCTCGTCCGACCCGCCCTTCCACCACGACGCCCGCAAGCTGCTGCTGCCGGCGTTCACCAAGACCGCGGTCGCCAGATACGAGCAGGCGACGCGGGAGTTCTGCCACACGCTCGTCGACGCGATGGAGGGACGGGAGGTCGTCGACGCCGCCCGCGACTACGCCCAGCACATCCCGGTGCGGGTCATCGCCGACATGCTCGGCTTCCCGCCCGAGGACGGGCCGCGGTTCCGCGCCTTCGTCGAGAGCACGCTCGAAGGCGTCAACCTGCCGCCCGAGGAGCGCGTCGCCCGGCTGTCGGAGCTCTTCGACTACCTGCTCGAGCAGATCCGCGCCCACGTCGACGCCCCGCGCGACGACCTGACGACCTACCTCATCGACGCCGAGCTGTACGGGCGCAAGCTCCAGCCCGACCACGTGGCCGGCACGATGGCGCTGCTGCTCATCGCGGGCATCGACACCACCTGGAGCGCGATCGGCGCGTCGCTGTGGCACCTGGCCAAGACCCCGGCCGACCGCGAGCGCCTGGTCGCCGAGCCGGCGCTGCTGACGACCGCCATGGAGGAGTTCCTGCGCGCCTACGCCCCGGTCACGATGGCGCGGCTGGTGAAGGAGGACATGCACTGGCGCGGCGTCGACATGAAGGCCGACGACTGGGTCCTGCTCTCGTTCCCCGCGGCCAACCGCGACCCCGCGCAGTTCGACCGGGCCGGCGAGGTCGTCATCGACCGCGAGGTCAACCGGCACGCGGCGTTCGGCCTCGGCATCCACCGCTGCCTGGGTTCCCACCTGGCGCGCATGGAGCTGCGGGTCGCCCTGGAGGTCTGGCTGGAGCGGATCCCGGACTTCACCCTCGACGACCCCGCGGCGGTCACGTGGTCCACGGGCCAGGTCCGCGGGCCGCGCACGCTCCCGATCCGCATCACCTGAGGGCCGCGCCCCGCCGCGCCGGGTCTCAGGCGGGCGGCCAGTTCCGCAGGACGGCGTCGAGGGCGTCCAGGGTCCTGGACCAGGAGGCGTCCGCCTCGCGCGGGTGGCGGCGGAACCCGCCCGCCGTCTCCAGGCTCACGTACCCGTGGAACGTGCTGTGCAGCATCCGCACCGCGTCCGTCTGGTCCGGCTCCGCCAGGTCGTACCCGCGCAGGATCGCCCGCGTCATCTCCGCGTGCCGGACGCCCGCGCTGACGTCGATCGCCTCCGAGTCGAGCTCCAGTTGCGCGGCGGCGTACCGGCCGGGGTGCTCCTTGGCGTAGGCCCGGTAGGCGTTGGCGAAGGCCACCAGCGCGTCCTTGCCCGCCCGTCCGGCCAGGGCCGAGGCGGCCCGGTCGGCGAGCTCGGTCAGCGCCAGCGACGCCACCCTGGCCCGCAGGTCCCGCAGGTCCTTGACGTGCGCGTACAGGGCGGCGGGCTTGACGCCGAACAGGCGCGCGAGCGCCGAGACCGTCACGTTCGCGAAGCCGATCTCGTCGGCCAGGTCCGCCGCCGCCCGCGTCAGGCGCTCCGCGGTCATCCCCGCACGTGCCATGCGTCACCCTTCCCCACTCGGTTACACCATTTAATCATTTGCTTAATACCTTTAAGGAAACTAGCCTCACCGCCCATGAGACCACTCACCGAACGGGACGTCCGCACCTCCTTCGTCAACTGCTCGAAGGGAGAGGCCACCCGCCTCGACCTGCCCAGGGGGTTCGCCGACCAGCCCTGGGACGACCTCGACTTCCTCGGCTGGCGGGATCCCGGTGCGCCCGAGCGTGCCTACCTGGTCGCCGAACGCGGCGGCCCTCTCGTCGGGGTCGCGCTCCGGGTGACCTCCGGCGGGTCGCGCGGCTTCACCTCGCGCAGCATGTGCTCGCTGTGCCTGACCACGCACACCAGCGGCGGCGTGGCGCTGATGACCGCGCGCCGGACCGGCGAGGCCGGCCGCCAGGGCAACTCGGTCGGGCAGTACCTCTGCGCCGACCTCGCCTGCTCCCTCTACACCCGCAGGAAGAAGGAGGCCCCGGGGGCGGGGGTCGTCGACGAGACCCTCACCCTGGAGGAGAAGGTCGCCCGCGTCCGGGCCAACCTGCACTCCTTCCTGGACAAGGTGCTCGGATGAGCACACGGAGGATTCCGCGGGCGCGGCGCGGACCCGGGCGGCCGGCGGGTCCGGCGCCTCAGAGCGCGTCGAGCGTACGGCGGAGCCACGCCAGTTCCGCCTCGCTCGTCGCCCGCGCGATCGTCAGCAGCCCGCGCCGGAACGGGTCGTCGAACTCCTCGGCGGCCAACGGCCGGTCGCCCTCGTAGAAGAAGCTGCTGGGCCGCTGGAGGAAGTCCAGCCGCCGGCGCAGCACCTCGGCCTGGGCGCGCGGCTCCGCCAGGTGCCGGAGGAACGCCAGCAGCACGAACCACCGGTTCTCGTCGCTGATGTCCAGCTCGTCGGGCTCGCGTAGCCGCCGGTGAAGCTCGCCCCTGCCCTCCTCGGTGAGGTGCAGCACCCGCCGGGGCGCCGCGGCCAGCCCCGGCTCCTCCCGCCGGACGACCCGCCCCGCCGCCTCCATGCGCTTGATCGCCGGGTACAGCGTCCCGTCGGCGACCGGCCGCACGTGGCCCATCAGCGCCGCGACCCGGCGCCGCAGATCGTAACCGTGCAGCGGCCTGTCCGCGAGGAATCCCAGGATCGCCAGCTCCAGCATGCCCGCCAGCATATATCGCCATCGACGTATATCGGATGCGATGTACCTCGCGCTCGATGTACAGTCACGCCATGCACGACGCCATCGTCCTTCCCGACGGCTCCCGCATCCGCTGGACCGAACTGCCCGGCTCCTCCCCCGCCCGGGTCTACATCCACGGCCTGGGCGCCATGTCCGCCCCTTACTACCTCGGCATCGCCACCCACCCGGCCCTCGCCGGCCGCCGCTCACTCATGATCGACATGCTCGGCTTCGGGCTGAGCGACCGCCCTGAGGACTTCGGCTACACCCTGGAGGACCACGCGGACGTCCTGGCCACCGCCCTCACCGCGGCGGGCGTGCGGAGGGCCGAAGTGATCGCGCACAGCATGGGCGGCGCGGTGGCCGTCGTGCTCGCCGTACGCCATCCGGAGCTCGTGGCCGCGCTCGTCCTGCTGGACGCCAACCTCGACCCCGTCGAACCCCACCCCCACCGACCGGGCAGCAGCGGACTGAGCGCCTACACCGAGGCCGAGTTCCTGGAGTACGGCCGGCACGAGGTCCGCGACCGGGTCGGCCCGCACTGGTGGTCCACCATGCGGCTGGCCGGGCGGGTCGCGCTGCACCGCAGCGCGGTCCACCTCGCCCGGGGCACCGTCCCCACCGTGCGCGAGCACCTGCTGCGCCTGGCGATCCCGCGCGCGTTCCTCCATCCCGAACGCGACGGGGACGTCCGGGACGGCGAGGCGCTGACGGCCGGCGGCGTACGGCTCGTGCCCATCCCCGACGCCGGGCACAACCTCATGCTGGACAACCCCCACCGGACGGCCCGCGCCATCGCGGCCTTCCTCGACGGGCCGCGCTGAGCGGCGCCACGGGACTACGCGCCCCGCGGTCTCGCCCGGACGTGCATGCGTTCGCCCTGCGTCCCGAACAGGCTGAGGACCTCCACCGGCGCCTCGCCGGTGCTGCCGAACCAGTGCGGCAGCCGGGTGTCGAACTCCGCCGCCTCCCCGGCCTTGAGCACGATGTCGTGGTCGGCGAGCACCAGCCGCAGCCTCCCGCTGAGCACGTACAGCCACTCGTAGCCCTCGTGCGTGCGCGGCTCGGGATCGCAGCGGTCGGCCCCGATGATCATCTTGAACGCCTGCAGGCCGCCGGGGTGCTGGGTCAGCGGCACGATCGTCGCGTAGTCACGCTTGATCGGCTTCAGCCGTACCCGCGGATCACCGACCGGCGGCGCGCCGACGAGCTCGTCGAGCGGCACCTGGTAGGCGCGGGCGAGCGGCAGCAGCAGCTCCAGGGTCGGTCTGCGCTCGCCGGACTCGAGGCGGGACAGGGTGCTGACCGATATGCCGGTGGACTTCGCGAGCTGGCTCAGGGTGCTGCCGCGCTCCTTGCGCAGCGCGCGCAGCCGCGGGCCCACCGAGGTCAGAACCGCCGCGTCGTCGTTTGCCATACCGGCAATGCTACTTGTCGAACCTGCAGAGAGGGACCGCCGCGGGCGCTCTCGCCGGGGAACGGGAACCGAGCCGCTCCCACCGGCATCCAACCCTCATGATCAGCACGACGCTCTCTCGCTGCCGGCCCTGTCCCCGGTGGCCGTGACCGAGATCCCGAAGGACTTCCTGCTCAGCGCGCGCAGGCGGTCGGACCCTCACGAGGCGCCCGAGCACGGCTACAGGATCAGCGGCAGACTCACCGCCAAGGTCGGCAAGCTGCCGGGCGTCTGCTAGGCGCTCCGGCACCGTCGACACCGTCGGCGCCGGCGCGGATCCCGGCGGGGAACGCGGACACACTCCCGGCCGGGACCGGCTCCCGGTCCACGGCCCGCGCCTCAGGCCCGGCCGGAGCCGTCCGGCGCCCCGGCACCCCCGGACCGGATCCCGGTCCCGGTCCGGGAAGGCCGCCGGAACCGCCAGGACGCCCCCTACGGCCGGGCGAGGGCGTACATCTTCGTGGAGCCGACCTTGATCGTGGTGCAGTAGTACTCCGGGCCCGCGGCGTTGGCGGCGCTGTTGCACGCCTTCGCGCCCGCGGTGGTGTACGGGAACCACCTGACGATCACCTCCGCAGAGGCCGCCGGAGCGAAGGTGACGGCCATGGCCGCGGCGGCGACGACGGCCGACATCCCCAGGGAGGCACGCCTCATTGCAGTCTTCATACGCCAGTCCTTTCGAGGTATGGGGTCTCGTCCGGAATCGAGGGGCGGCGGCAGGCGTCGCCGCGCTCGCTCCGACGACTCCGTCCACGCGATCGCGGTCCGAGCCTATGGACCAGGTGCCCGGTTTCCGCCCGGTTTCCGCACCGGCCCCCGGTCCCGGCCCGCGGACCCGCCGCTCCTCCGCAGGTCCTCCCGGACGACGGGATGACCGTCCACACGCCCGCCGGACCCGGGCGGACGGTGGAGATCCGACGATCTCCACCCGAGGACGGGCAGACCGGATCGATCTCCGCCAAACGGTTGATCACATCACGTACGGTGTCCTCATCGGGCTGCACCGGGCGGGCGACGACCGGCACGGTGCCGCCGCCGGACGGGGCCGGCGGAGTGACCGTCCGCCGATGCGCCCGGGTGGTACCGGAGGACGGGAGTGGTCGGGGGGCCGCTGATGGAACGTGGGGACGGCGGCGCGCCGGCGATGATCTTCCGTCTCCTCGGGCCCGTCCAGCTGGAGGCGGGGGGCGAGCGGATCGTCTTCTCCGGCAGGCAGGGGGCCCTCCTCGCGGCGCTGCTGCTGAACGCCGACCGGGTGGTCTCGACGCAGCGGCTGGCGGAGGCGGTCTGGGAACGGCCGTCGCCCGGCGGCTCGGCCTCCAGGGTCAGGACACTGATCTCCGAGCTGCGCCGTACCTGCGCCGCGGTGGGCGCCGACGCCATCGTCACCCAGCGGCCGGGCTACGTGCTGCGGCTGGCCTCCGGCAGGCTCGACCTCGCCTGCTTCCAGTCCCAGGTGGCACTGGCCCGTGAAGCCGCGGCCGCGGGCCGGTCCGAGGCGGCGCTCGGGCACTACGACGAGGCGCTGAGCTGGTGGCGGGGCGCCCCGCTCGGCGGGATCAACGGCTCGTTCGCCGAGGCGCAGGCCGAGTGGCTGGACGGGCTGCGGCTCGACGCGCTGGAGGAGCGGCTGTCCGTGCTGCTGGCACTGGGCAGGGACACCGATGTCGTCACGGAGGCGCGCGCACCGGCCGGCGAGGCCCCGCTCAGGGAGCGCCTCCACGGGCAGCTCATGCAGGCGCTGTACAGGAGCGGGCGGCGCAGCGAGGCGCTGGAGGTGTACCGCCGGTTCCGCGACCGGATGGTCGAGGAACTGGGGCTGGAGCCCACGGACGAGCTCCGGCGCCTGCAGCAGCGGATCCTCCGATCCGACGCGCCCCCGCGGCGGCCGGACGCGAGCCGCGCGTCGGCGCCGCGGCGGGACGGGCCGCCCGCGCCGGCGGCCGGGGCGTGCCTGCCCGTGCCCGGCCAGCTTCCCGCTCCGCCCGCGTCGTTCACGGCCAGAAGCCGCGAACTGCGGGAACTCGACCGGTTGGCGGCCTCCGGCTCGGACAACGTCGGCGTCGCCGTGATCAGCGGGCCCGGCGGCATCGGCAAGACCTGGCTGGCGCTCCACTGGGCGCACGCCCACCGCGACGGCTATCCGGACGGACAGCTGTATGCGAACCTCCGCGGTTTCGACGACGCCGGGGAGCCGGTGCCGCCGAGCACCGTGCTGCGCCGTTTCCTGGAAGCCCTGGGCGTGCCGCCTGCGGCGATCCCCCTGGAACAGGAGGCGCAGGCCGCGCTGTACCGGTCCGTCCTGGCCGGCCGCCGGGTGCTCGTCGTCCTGGACAACGCCGCGGACAGCGCCCAGGTGACCCCGCTCATCCCCGGAAGGCCGGGCTGCGCCGTGCTGGTCACCAGCCGCAACCGGCTGGTGAGCCTGAACGCCACCCACTCCGCCCGGCTGCTGGAGGTCGGCCCCTTCTCCGACGAGGAGGCCCGCCGGATGCTCTCCCGCCACTTCGGCCCGGAGACGATGGCCGCGGACCCCGCCTCCGTCGCCGTCCTGCTGGAGCACAGCGGCGGCCTGCCCCTGGCGCTGGGAGTGCTGGCCGCCCGCGCCACCGCGCACCCCGGCTTCCCCCTGGCCGTTCTCGCGCAGGAGCTGCGCGACCCGGCCACCAGGCTCGACGCGCTGGAGACCGGTGATCGGGGCGCCGGCCTGCGCGCCGTGTTCGCCTCCTCGTACGCGGCGTTGGACGCACGGGCCGCCCGGCTCTTCCTCCTGCTGGGGACGGCTCCCGGCCCTGACATCGGCCTGCCCGCGGCGGCCGTCCTGATCGGCCTCCCAGCCGCCGAGACCCGTGCCCTGATCTCCATGCTCGAGACCGCCAACCTGGTCAGGCAGCCCTCCCCGGGCCGCTACCGGATGCACGACCTCGTCCGGCTCTACGCCGCCGAACGGGCCGGGACCGACCTGCCGGCGGAAACGCGGAAGCAGGCCCTGGCGCGTCTGCTCACGGCCTACACGGCCATGGCCTGCGCCGCGGACCGCGCGCTCTTCCCGCACCGCCCCGCCGTCGCGGGCGCGCCCCCGCAGGAGGGCGCCCCGGTCTTCGAGGACGCGGCCGCCGCACTGGCCTGGTTCGAGACCGAGCTGCCGTGCCTGCTGGCAGCGCAGCTCCTGACCCCCGCCCTGGGCATGGACGTGGAGGGCTGGCAGCTCGCCTGGGGCATGAACACCTTCCTGCTGCGCCGCTCCTACACCAGAGAACGGCTCGGCTCATGGAAGATCGCGCTGGCGGCCGCGGACCGGCTGGACGACCCGCACACCACCGCGGTCGTCCACTGGCACACGGGCTACGCCTACGCGGCGGCCGCCCGGATCGACGAGGCGGTCCACCACCTCGACCGGGCGCTGGAGCTGTTCGAGAAGATGCGGGACCGGTCCAGGCTGGCCCAGGTGCACCACACGATGGGGTGGATGTGGAGCGTCCACGGACGGCCGCGGCGCGGGCTCGGCCACGCGCAGGCCGCGCTACGGCTCCAGCGCGAGGTGGGCGACCCCATCTGGGAGGCCAACGCCCTCAGCGCCGTGGGCTGGATCCGCCTGCAGCTCGGCGAGCACGAGGAGGCGCGCGCCGCCTGCGAGCAGGCCCTCGCGCTCTTCCGCCGCCACCACGACCGCGGCAGCGAGGCCGCCACGCTCGACAGCCTCGGCATGCTCGCCTTCCGCCAGGGCGACTACGAGCGCGCGCTGGAGTACTACGGGCGCTGCCTCGAACTGCGCGAGGGCACCGGCAACGCCTTCCAGGCCGCTGACACGCTGGTGGCCCTGGGTGACGCGCACCAGGCCCTCGGAAACACCGCGGAGGCGAGGGCCGCCTGGCGGGACGCGCTCGCCCTGTACGGCTCCCAGCATCGCCGGGCCGAGATCGAGCGGGTGGGGCAGAGGCTGGAGGGCTCAGCGGTCCGCGGATGACCCCGCCGGCGGCCAGGCAGGATCACCTGGCCGGCCGGAGAGCGAGCGGTGGCCGCGCAGGCCGTGTCGGCGCCCTCGTGCCGGTCCGGTGCCGGCGATCCGGCCCGCCGCACGGGCTCGGGCCTACGCCTGCTTGGCGCTCAGTTTCGCGGCGGCTCGCATGAGGGCCGCCCTGGCCGTGTCCGGAGCCGCCCGATCGTCGGCGTGCATCATGCGGGCCATCTGCGGAACCGCGTACCACCAGCCCGCGAGGGCGAGGACGAGGAAGGCGAGGTCGGCCGCCGGGATCTCGTCGCCGATCAGGCCGGCCCGCTGCGCCCGGGCGAAGGCGGCGACCTTCGTGCGGTAGTAGTCGGTGCGGGACTCCTCGTCGGGCACCTCGGGAAGGTCGTGCAGGCCCTCCCACAACAGCAGCCGGGTCAGCTCGGGGTGCTCGGAATGGTAGTCGTACACCGCGGCGGCGTAGGCGGCGACGGCCTCGGGTCCGTCCAGATCGTCCAGCGGAACGGCCGCGGCGACCTTGTTCAGTTCGTCCGCGAGCACCGTGGCGAACAGCTGCGACTTGTCGCCGAAGTAGGTGTACAGCCGCTCCTTGTTGATCCCCGCCCGGCGGGCGATGCGCTCCATCGTGGTGCCGTCGAGGCCGCGGGCGGCGAACTCGGCGACTGCGGCCTCCTTGAGTCTGCGTCTGGTCTCGTCGGTGTTCCAGGCCATGTCGGCCAGCATATCCAACGCCAGCGTTGAAGTTTGCCGGGCGATGCACTAGCGTCAATTACAACGCCATCGTTGGAGTTGGAAAGTGAGTCCATGCCCGCGCTTGTGAACGCTTCACGCACGCCGGCGCCCGTCCGGTCCACCACCGGGGCGGCCGTCGTCCCCCTGCTCGTCACCACCGCACTGCTCGTCCTCATGCAGATGTACGTATCGATCCCCCTGCGGCAGCCGGTGGCCGACGACCTCGGGCCCACCGGAGTGACGGCCGCGCTGGCCTCGGGGTACTCGTTGTCCTACGCGGTGGGATTCCTGGTCTACGGACCGCTGTCGGATCACTTCGGCCGTCGCCGGGTCCTGGTCATCGGGCTCGCGGCGCTCACGGTCGCGACGCTGGCGGTGGGCTTCGCGCCTTCGACGGGCGCCCTGGCCGGGCTGCGGGCCGTACAGGGCGCCGCGGCCGCCGCATTCGCACCGACGGCCCTGGCGTTCCTCGGTGAGGCCCTGCCCCCGCGACCGCGCGCCACCGCGATCGGAGCGATCTCGGTCGCCTTCCTCAGCGCCGGGATCATCGGGCAACTGGCCGCCGCCGCCGTCACCGCCGCGGGCGGATGGCGCTGGACCTTCCTGAGCGGCGGCGTCCTGCTGGCCGCGCTCACCGGCGCGGCCTCCACCATCATCCGGGAACCCGACGTGAGCAGGCCCCGCCAGCCTCTTGCGGCCCGATACGCCGGACTGATCCGGTTCGCCGTCCGGCCCCGCTCCCTGCTCCTCTCCCTGGGGCACCTGGTCGTACTGGGCGGCTTCGTCGGGATGTACAGCCTGCTGGGCCCCCATCTGGCCCTCGCCGGCTTCACCCCCGCCGAAGTCATGCTCGTACGCGCCGCCGCCCTGCCGGCGATGTTCTGCTCGTTGCTCGCCGGGCCGCTGGCCGCACGCCTCGGCGTGCCGCGTACGGCGCTCGCCGGCTTCGCCCTCGCAGCGGCGGGCCTGGTCGCCGAGGCCCTGTCGGACGGCTCCCTCATCGGCCTCACCATCGCCTGCTCCGTCTTCGTCGCCGGGGTGGCCATCGTGGTCCCCACGATGATCACCATCTGGGGTGAGACCGCGCATCCCGCCCGGGGCACGGGGATGGCCGTCAACGGATTCGTCCTCTTCCTCGGCGCGGGGCTGGGCGCCTACGCCACCGCACTGCCGTACGGCTTCGCGGGTGCGCTCGGCGTCGTAGCCGGCCTCTACCTGGGCGCGGGCGTCATCGTCTTCGCGGCGCACAGCGGCGGGCGGCGCCGCTGACCGTCCGCACCCCGCCTCTCCGCAACGCCCACCCGCCTTCCCCGTCGTCCAGACCACCGTGTGAGGAGCGAACCCATGCCCCGCCTGAACCCCGCCACCCTGTCCGGAATCGCCATCGCAGTCCTCGCCACCGCCGGAACGGCCTCCGCGGTGACCGTCGGTGACGAGACCCCTCCCGCATCCGGCCGGACCGACGCCGGCCTCACGAAGGCCGGGGCCGGCGCCACGCCGCACTCCCCCGGACCCGCGACGGCCGGCGTGGAGGACGCCCGGCGCCTCACGGCCGACGCGCTGAGCGGCACCGGCCTGCACATCCCCCCGGCCTGGGAGATCGTCGGCGTACGCGAGGAGCGGCACGACGACCGCCGGGTCACCGTGATCCGCCACCAGCCCGACGGCTACCGCCTCGGCGGGCCCCATGCCAGCCTCGTCCTCGACACCGACGGCACGATCCTCGGATTCACCCGCCTCTGGCACGGCGACGACGGGCCGCTCCCCGACCGCCGGAGCGCCGAGGAGACCGCCTTCCGTTTCCTGCGGCGGGTGGCGCCTGATCACGCTGCCGGGCTCAGCGTCCAATGGGTCGACCGGCACGACGAGACCGTGACCCCGGCCGACGGCACCGTCGCCGAGATCTCCGGCGTGAAGGTGAAGACGCGCCACGACACCGGCCTCTACAGCTGGGTCGTCGTCGGCCCCGGCGGCACCGTCTTGACCTACGAGCGGGACATCGCGTGGGACTCCGGCCGGGGACGCCGGGGCACGCAGATGTGGCTCCACGACTCCTGGATCGCCGCCCGCGAAGGCACGGGCCCGCAACCCGCCCCGCCGTACGCCCTTGCGGCACCGTAGGCGGATCCGCGGGAGGGATCCCCGCCGGCGGGAGCGGAGTCCACCGGGACACGCCACCCCCGGCACCGTCGATGCCGGGGGTGGCGCCGCGGGCGGCCGCGTGATCGCGGCCGCCCTGTGCCCGGGGCCGCGGCGGGGCGGGCGGGATCCGAGTCGGGCACGGTGAGCGGCCTCAGCCCCGGCGGCCACGTCGTCGGCGCCGTCGGCACGTGATGGGTGATCGGCTCAGCCGGGCCGACCGGACCGTTCCTCGCGCTGAGCGAGCCTGGCGGCCATGGCCGCGAGAGCCCGCCGACGCTCACCCTCATCGGCGTTACCTGTGATCATCATCGTCAGCTGCGGCACCGCCGCCCACCACACGGCCATGGCGAAGATCCCGTACAGCAGCTGGGCGGGGGCGACGCCGGCGGGCAGGTCACCGCGTCCCTGCGCCCGGGCGAGGGCTTCGACGCGGCTGCGGTAGTGGGCCGCGCGCTCCGGATGACCGGCCGCGACGGCCGAGCCGCGTTCGAGCCCCTCCCAGTGCACCAGCCGGATGAAGTGCGGGTGGTCCCGGTGGTAGTCGTGCACGGCCAGTGCGTATGCGGGCAGGTCTGCGGCCTGGTCGTCGGTGAGCGGCAGCGCCTCGGCCAGGCGGGCCAACTCCCGTGCGAGCACGATGTCGAACAGCTCCTCCTTGCTGCCGAAGTTCCCGTACAGGCGCTCCTTGTTGACTTTCGCGCGGGCGGCGATGCGGCCGACGCGGGCACCGGCCAACCCGTGGGCGGAGAACTCCTCCACGGCGGCGTCGAGGATGGCCTGCCGGGTGCGCTGCGGGTCGTAGGGCATGCGGGCAGCATACCACTCTTATCTCAACCGTCTGGTTGACATCCCTGTTCAAGCGGATGAATACTCCCAACCCAACGGTTGGAAAGGACTGGAGGAGACCAGATGACCGATGACACCTTGCTGCTGCGCGCCACGTTCCAGATCAGGGAGGAGGCTCTCGAGGCGTTCACCGACCACGCTCGCGCCCTGGTGGACGCCGCCCGCTCCGAGAAGGGCGTGCTGAGCTACGAGGTACTGCAGGACCCCGACCGGCCGGGACGCTACGTTTTCCTGGAGGAGTACGCCGACGACGACGCGATGCGCACGCATATGGCCTCCGAGCTCGTGCAGAGCTACCTACGGCGACTCCCCCGGTGGCTCGCCGCCCCCGCCACCGCTCGGGTCGGCGGCGTCCGGCCGCTGGACCGGTTCTCCATCGATCCGGCCTGACCCCCATGCCGATGAAGCGGCCCATGGGGTGACGCGGCGGCGGCGGCGCCTGGAACGCCGTGAAGATCGGCGGCACGTGCCGCGTCGTATCGTCGTCCGGCTCCTTGGGATAGAGGTCCCGCAGGATCCCGAGCCGGAATGCCTGGGTCACCCTCGCGGCGTGCTCCCTGCGCGACCGCACCCGGGCCAGATCGGCTTCCTCGGGGATGCCGCCCCGGGCGAGAACCGGGCCCAGCAGGACGCGGTGGCCACCGCGTCCTGCACGGCCAGGTCGATACCCACACCGCCCGCGGGCGACATGGCACGGGCGGCGTCACCGATGCGCAGCCGTCCTGGCCGATGCCAGCGGGGCAACCGGTCCACCCGGACGGTCGACCGGTGCACCGCCTCCCAGCCGTCGATCTGCTCCACGCGGTCGCGCAGGGCGGGCGCCAGAGCCGCCACCCGTTCATGGAACGCCGGCGTCCACGCACACCGAGGACATCCGTTCCACGCTCAAGCGCCTGGTCGGCCGCGGCATCCCCGTCGAGACCGAGCCGGGCTTGTTCGCTCAGCCGCGCCCGTAGCCCGGCGACGACTTCCCTGACCAGCCCCCCTCTGCCAACCTCACGGCGAAAGGGGCGTCAACTCGCGAATCACCCTCCCAGAACTTCGGAGAACGACGTCTGGGTCATGATCGCTCCATGTCGCAGGGGCCTTTCATGGCACAGTGTCATAAACATGCGAGGGCCGTGTCAGGCTGATCGTGACACTCTGTCATTCAACCGCTTCGCCGCTGCCCCCGCCAGGGCGAGCAGCCCTCCGAACACCGGCAGCCAGCCCAGGCGCTCCGGCAGCCAGGAGAGGTGGGCGGGCGGGGTGAGCAGTCCCGGGACGGCGCCGAAGCGGAGTGCGGCCAGGGCGGTCACGGCAGCCACTGTCAGGTGCCAGAGGAAGATCGTCATAGCGGACAGGTTGAGCAGCGCCACCGCGGCCCAGAGCCGGGGCCGGCGCATCAGCCGCTCCAGCGGCCCGTGCGCCAGCAGCGCCAGCCCCACCTGGGCGAGCCCGAAGGCGACGGCGGCGAGCGTGGGCGGGCTGAGGTTCGAGACCCCCGCCCCCGGCACGCCCACCATGCTCGCGGGATAGCCGAACCCGGCCACCAGGACCGCCGCCCCGGCCGCCCCTCCGGCCAGCAGCGCCACCGCCGTCCGCCGGGAGGCGAGTCCGCCGCCCGCCCAGGCCACCCCCAGCATGTACGGCACCAGCCACCCGGCCGCGAGGTTCACCCACCCCAGCCAGGCCGGCCCGCCCAGGCCGAACCTGACCGCGTCCACCGCGAGCACCACCGCGGCCGCCGAGGCGGCGGTGACGCCCGGCCGCAGCTTCAGCAGCAGGGGAGTGGCGGCGGTGAGCGCCGCGAAGACCGCCAGGAACCAGATCGGCCCGAGCGCCGGGAGCGCCAGCGCCCTGACCGTCGCGTACGGCGCGCCGTGCAGCGCCAGCCCCGCCGCGATCCCCGCCCAGACCAGCAGGAGCGGGCCCACCGGCCGCAGCAGCCGCCCCATCCTGGCCCGCACCCACGCCGGACCCGCCGCCCGCGCCGGACCGTCCGTTCTCGCCCGGGCCGGACCCGCTCTCTCCGCCCGCGCCCGACCGTCCGCAGTCCGCAGGCCCCGTGCCGCGGCGTACCCGCCCACGAAGAAGAACACCGCCAGCGTCTGCAGCACCCACGACAGCGGCGCGAGCTCCGGCATGAACGCGAGCGGGCTGGAGACGGCGACCGTCCCCCGGGGCCCGGGCACCCACGCCGTGACGAGCCAGTGCCCCAGCACCACCCCGGCGATCGCCAGCGCCCGCAGCGCGTCCACCCCCCGGTCCCGCCCCGGCGGCGTCATCGCCTCGACCCGCGCCGCCGTACGGAGCCCGGCCGGGTCACGCATGGGACACCTCGGCGGTCCGCCCGAGGGCGATCAGGGTGAGGTTGCGCAGGGACTCGCCGCCGGGAGCGAGGTAATCGCTGTGCCCGGCGGCGCCGGCCGCGAACACCCGGGAACCGTAGCCGGGCTCGGCGGGATCGCGGCCGAAGCCCAGCGGGCCGACCTTGATCTTGGGGATGCTGCGCGCCCAGTCCTCCGTGCCGCTGCCCGCCCAGAGCGGGACCCCGCCCAGCTCGGCCGCCGAGGAGACGCCGAGCCCGGGGCTGCCGAACACGGCCAGGTTGTCCGCCCGGATCCCCGGCGCGGCCTTGGCGCACACCACCGACCCGTAGCTGTGGCACAGCAGGCTGACCCGCTTGCCGCGGAGCGTCTCGTTCACGTAGCGCCGCAGCGCCGGGGCGCCCTTCTCCGCGGCCCAGCCGGTGGCGGACCCCAGGCTGACGGTCGTCGGGCTGTCGTACCCGAGCCAGGCGACCACGGCCAGCCGGGCTGCCGGATCCAGTTCCCGCGCCTGGGCGAGCACCGCCCGCGCCCCGCCTCCGGGGGTGCTGTACGGCTTGGCCCGCCCGCCGTCGAAGGTGGCGGACGTGGTGTCGGCGCCGGGGACGATGACGGCCACGTGCTCCGCCGTACTGAGATCGCCGTAGACCCGGATGATCCGGTCACCCTGCGGCGAGGGGACGACCAGGTAGGTGAGCGCCGCGGCGGTGGCGACGGCGAGCGAGGAGCGGAGCACGGGGGCCTCCTGTCCGGTTCGGGGGAACGAGACAGGACGCTACGAATCAAGATCGGTAACTCGCGTCACACCGCGGTGCTCACCTTCACGTCACCCCCCGGAGGGAGGGAGGCGGCGCCATCCCGGGGAGCGGGGCGTGGGACGGTCCCCGGGGGACCTCACTCGCCGGGGCGGACCAGCCCGGACTCGTAGGCGTACACGATCGCCTGGGCCCGGTCGCGCAGGTCCAGCTTGGCCAGGATCCGGCCGATGTGGGTCTTGACCGTCTGCTCCGAGAGCACGAGCTCCTCGGCGATCTCCTGGTTGGAGCGGCCCTTGGCGATGAGGACGAGCACCTCGGTCTCGCGTCCGGTGATGCCGTCCAGGCGGACGCGCGGGCGCTGCGGCCCGACGCGGGCGAACTCCGCGATGAGCCGCCTGGTCACCGAGGGCGCCAGCAGCGCCTCCCCGGCGGCGACCACCCGTACGGCCTCGGCCAGCTGCTGCGCGGAGGCGTCCTTGAGCAGGAACCCGCTGGCCCCGGCCCGCAGCGCCTCGTAGACGTAGTCGTCGAGGTCGAAGGTGGTCAGGATCAGGATCTTCGGCGGGTGCCCGTCGTCCTCGCCGGAACCGGTCCGCTCCCCGGACTCCCCGCGCGGGCCGGCGGAGAGGATCTCCCGGGTCGCGGCCAGCCCGTCCATGACCGGCATGCGCACGTCCATCAGGACCACGTCCGGCCGCAGCTCGGCGATGCGCTCGACCGCCTCCCGTCCGTTCACCGCCTCGCCCACGACCTCGATGTCGGGCTGGGCGTCCAGGAACACGGTGAAACCGGTTCTGACCATGCCCTGGTCGTCGGCGATGAGCACCCTGATCGTCATGCTTCCTCAGCGATCGGAAGTATCGCGGTGACCGCGAAGCCCTTTCCCACCGGCCCCGCCCGCACGCTCCCGCCGAGCATGGCGGCCCGTTCCCGCATCCCGATCAGGCCGTGTCCCGTGTGCTTCTCGCGCCCCGCCTTCGCCGCCTCCGCGGCGGCGCGGTCCCCGCCGTCGTCCGCCACGTGGATGTTCAGCTCGTCGCCGGATCGGGAGATCTTCACCGTCACGGCCGAGCCGGGCGCGTGCCGCATGGCGTTGCTGAGCGACTCCTGCACGATCCGGTAGGCGGACAGATTAACCGCGGTGGGCAGTTCGAGCAGGTCGCCGCTCAGCTTGAGCTCCACGGCGAGCCCGGCGGAGCGCGCGGTGGCGGCGAGTTCGTCCAGGCGGCCCAGACCCGGCTGCGGCGCGGTGTCCGTACGCCCGTCCCCGTCGCGCAGCACGCCCAGCACGCGGCGCATCTCGGTCATGGCGGCCAGCGAGAGCGCGCGGATCTCGCCGAGCCCCTCCTCCAGCAGCCGCGCGTCCCCCCGCGCCTTCAGCGGCACGGCCTCCGCCTGGATGGCGATCACCGACATGTGGTGCGCCACCACGTCGTGCAGCTCCCGGGCGATCCTGGCCCGCTCCTCCAGCACGGCCTGCCCGGCCAATGCCTGCTCGCTGCGCCGTTCCTCCTCGGCCAGCCGCCTGGCGGCCGTCCTCCTGGCCTGGACGTTGTAGCCGAACAGGACGGTGACGGTCACCATGGCGATGCCGATGAGCGTCACGCCGGGCAGGTTGGGGCCGGATTGGATGCCGAGGATCCACAGGGCGGCAGCCGAGATCATCCACACGCCGATGATGACGTGCCGCTCGCAGCGGACCGCGACCGCGTAGACCACCAGCAGGTACATGATCACGGCGTCGGCGGAGAAGGCCGCCTCCAGGTCCTGGCCGCGGGTGGCGATCCCCCAGGGAATCAGCACCACCGCGAGCCGCCAGGCCGTCAGCGGCCAGCGGTCGCGCAGCGCCAGCGGCAGCGAGGAGGTCACGGCGATGAACGCGATCTCTCCCTCGTCCAGAGGCGCCGCCATATACAGCGACTCGTCCCTCATGAGCGCCTGCACGGCGCGGAACAGGATGAAGGCCAGCACGAGATCCGCGACGAGGACCAGGTCGATCGTGCGGAACGGCAGCAGACTCAGAAACCCCGGCACGCGGGGGGCCAGCCACCGGGGGCGGGGGTGCGGCGGGCCGGCCCTGCCGGTCCACACGGCCGCGGTGAGCGCGCGGCCCAGCCGGGCGACGGGCCGCAGCCGCGCCCGCTGGGCGGGGGGAGAAGCCATCCGGCCAGTCTAGGGAGACCGTCGATCATCCGGATCACACCGTGGAGGGATCTCCCGCCTCACCCCGGTGAGCCGGATCACGCTAGTTGGAACCGGCGGAGCGTGGCGACCTGACGGGCGAGGTTCCTCGGACCAAGCCGGTTGGCACCGATGGCTCATCGTGGTTGGCACCAGTCGAGGGATTCCCACGCTTTCTGCTACCGACTTCTTGTGATTGACGGACTGTGGTGTTTCGTGTGCGCTTTGCTGTGATGTGTGGGGTATCGAAGCCAAAGTGGCATGGGACCTCAAAGCCCGTTGTGGTCTCATCTGGTCGGCTGGGAGGACCTGCTGGTCCCGGTGACGGTAGATACGGGCCTTTCTGGGAGGGCATTCAGGTATGTTCGGATACCTTTTGAGTCCAATTGCCTTTCAGGCGATTAGTCTCAGATGCGCAGGATCTACCGGCTTGGGGGCCCGGGCTCTGCTCGGACGAAGCCCGTTTCGCAAGACGATCGACTCCGGAGTCCGTCTGGCGCAGACCCGTCCCGGACACGCCGGATTCCGGCGGGCGCGCCGCAGTGAACTCCAAGCGGCGTAAGGGTCGAGCATGAACCCCCGACGCTCTTACCCTTCCGACATCTCCGACGCCCGATGGGCGCTGATCGCGCCCACCCTCGCCGCCTGGCGCCAAGCCCGGCTCAACCGCCGCCCGACCGGTCCACCGCGCCCCCGACACCCGCGGTTCCCATGTCCTCCCACGCCGCTGGGTTATCGGGCGCACCTTCGGCTGGCTCATGCTCCACCGCCGCCTCGCCCGCGACTACGAGACCCTGCCCACCAGCTCCGAAGCCGTGATCCACATCGCGATGATCGACAACATCGGCAAGCGCATCACCGATGAAAACACCCCAACCTGGCGAGGGACGTACTAGGCGAACAGCTACCAACCAAACGCTCTCTCACACCACGTCCGTGGACGCAACCGGGTCACCCGGCTTGACGCTGGTACCGCCGAAGGTGCGTCCAGGTGACCCCTGACACGAGCGACGATCCCGCTCCGATCGGTCACCGGTGCACCCGATAGCGCAGGTGGAGCACCCGGTTGCCCTGGATCACCACATCAGGGTCCTCCAGCAGGTGCTGCGCGTCGACCGGCCCGAAGTAGCGCTTGCCGGACCCGAACACGACGGGTACGACGTCCATGCGCACCTCGTCGACGAGTCCCGCGGCCAGTATCTGGCCGCCGACGTCGCCGGCGGCGACCTCGACCGTGCGGTCGCCCGCGAGCTCCTGCGCCTTGGCCACGGCCGCCTCGACGCCGTCGACGAAGTGGAACGGCGCCTCGGGGTCCCAGCCCTCGGGCATCGGCCGGTGCGTCACGACGACCACGTGGTCGATCCCGCTCGGAGGTTTCCCGTCCCAGCCGTCCGTCAGGTCGAAGACGTGGCGGCCGACGATCGTGACTCCGATCTGGTCCCAGTACGCCCGGGTGTAGTCGTAGGACGTCTGCGACACCTTCACCTCGCCGCTCTCGTCCAGCGGGACGTCACCGCTGGACAACCAGTCGAACAGCGGTCCGGGCTGGTCATCCTCGTCCGCGACGAAGCCGTCCACCGACACCGAGCCGTACATGACCACCTTGCCCACGGGGCTCTCCTCTGCTTCGGGGTGCCCCAAATTAGCGTGTCGCGAGCCGTCGCTCTTGTAAGAAATCAATCGGCCGGCAGCGGCCAGCCGTCCAGCGCGTGGCCGGGATGTTCACGCAGGAACCGCCGCCGGACTTCGACGTACCGGGTCGGCGTGAGCCCGGTGAACGCCCGGAACTCGTGGCCGAAGTGGGCCTGGTCGAAGTAACCTGCGCCACCGGCGAGGCCGCCCCAGTCGACCGGTCCGGCGGGGTCGATCGCGAACACGGTGGCGGCGAAGCGGTAGGTGCGGGCCAGCCGCTTCGGCGTGACGCCGATGAGCTCCTTGAACCGCTGTGCCAGATGAGTGCTGCTGACACCGGCTGCCACGCTCAGGTCGCCGATCGCCACCGCCCCGCCGGTCGTCGCGATGACGCTGCTCGTATGGCGGACCAGCCCCAGCCCGGCGGTCTCGCACAGCCGTCGCATCAGCTCCTGCTCGAGCAGCGTCAGCATCTCGTGCGGTCCGTCCGCCGTGGCCAGCCGGTCCCGCAGCTCGGCGATGGCGGGCCGGCCCCAGGCCTGCTCCACCGTCACCGGCCGGTCGCACAGCTCGGCCGCGGGCATCGGCAGGAACGGCGCCAGCCCCCACGGCTTGAAGTGCACCCCGACCGACCGGGTCCCCGGCGGGTAACCGAACTCCAACGCGCGGGTGGGTGTGGTGACCACGCAGCCATCGGCGTACTCGGCCGTCTCGATGTCGGTGCCGGCGCGGATGCGGAACGGCGCCCCGAGGTTGACGATGAGCAACGCCGCCGGCATCGGCGGCAGCGTCAGCCGGGCGTACGGCGGCTCACCCGCCAGGTAGTAGAGATCGTCGACCAGCCCGTCCAGCGGCGGCCGCGGCCTTCTTGCTACGTACTCCACACGTCACAGCATCACCGATGGACAGGCGGACCGACAGGTCGCCGCAGGCCGTCGATCGCAGACGATCTCATACGAGAAGGCATGTCCGTCAGGCCTCACCGGAGGTCAGGCCCACCGGACACGCGACCCCGGTGCCAACGAAGGTGTATCTATGTGACCCATGACACGAGCAGCGATCTACTGCCGTATCAGCCAGGACCGCGCGGGCGCCGGACTCGGCGTGGCCCGCCAGGAAGACGACTGCCGCGCGCTGATCGAGCGCCGAGGCTGGCAGGTCGCAGGCATCTACTCCGACAACGACGTCAGCGCCTACTCGGGCAGCCCCCGCCCTGCGTGGCGACGCCTGCTGGCCGACATCGAAGCGGGCGCGATCGACGCGATCGTGTGCTGGCACGTGGACAGACTGACACGCTCCCCACGCGAGCTGGAAGACGTCATCGACCTGGCCGACCGGCGCGGCATCGAACTTGCCACGGTCACCGGGGAGATCGACCTTGCCACCCCGACCGGCCGTCTCATCGCGCGCATGCTGGGGGCAGCCGCCCGCCATGAGGCCGAGCACAAGGCCGAACGGCAAAAGCGTCAACGCCGACAGAACGCCGAGGCGGGCAAGGTCTCCGGCGGCGGCATGCGCCCGTACGGCTACGCCGCCGACCGCATCACCGTCATCGAGGACGAAGCCGAGGTGATCCGCGAGGCCGCACGCCGCGTGCTGGCCGGTGAATCACTGGCCAGCATCTGCCGGGACTTCGAGACCCGGGACATCCGCACCCCCAGCGGCCGGTACTGGCTGCCCACCACCCTTCGTGGTGCGGTTGGGTAACGCGCGTCCGGGATGGACGGCGATGCCCGGACAGCTCGACTCTGAAAGGTCGGCGACATCACCGCGCCAGGCGAGCAGTGCCGGATCTCGCACCGTCATCGCGACGGCGTTGCGGTGGCCTGACGATCGGCCTGCTCGGTGAGGACGCGGCCGAGTGCTTCCAGGGTCGTGGCGGTCACCGTCATGCAGACACCGGCGTCGATCTCGGCCTGGCTGATCCGATAGGCCCGCCGCGTCGCGTACCAGTCGCCGGCCCCGCTGTCGGTCCGACTGCGCCAGATCGCCCAACCGGGGAAGCGGAGTGCCAGTTCCTCGAGCGTCGTCATACGTAAAACGCTACCGAACCTATATATGCCTGTCTATAGCTAAGAGCTTCTATGGCTAGCCGTACGCGGCTACCTACAGTTGCTCGCATGATCGACTACGACCCGACGCGACCCAAGTGGGTACAGATCTACGAGGTCGTACGCGCGCGCATCGAATCGGGTGAGTACCCGCCCCAGTCCCTCATCTCCGAGGTGAAGCTCGAAGCCGAGTTCAGCGTCGCCCGCGTGACCATCCGCAAGGTGACCGCCAAGCTTCGCGAGGACCGCCTCATCGTCACCACGCCCGGCATGGGATCCTTCGTCGCCCCGAAAACGAACGAGACCCCCGAACAGCCCTGAGGCCGCACGAGGAGGTCTCCTCACCTGCTGTGCTCACTGCTTCGAACTCGTCAAGCCCATCGGACAGGGCGACTCGGAGAGGTCATCCGGCCTGACGTCGGTACCGCCGTGGCCGCCAGAGCTTGCGGTCACCTACGGCTGGTACAGGGGAGCCCTTCGCGTCACGATCAATCGGATCAAGTACATGCGGCCTCTTTCCCGACGGACGGATCCGGCAGCGCGAACACGGTGTAACGATCGCCGGGAGCCTTCCAGTACATGAGGATTCCCGAAGAGTCTCCTCCGTTACGGATCACGTTCGGATATCTACGAGACCGCGCGTCCTGAACCTCCGGTTCCGAAGGTTCTGAGGGTTCTGGAGCGTCAAGCAGCCCGGTCTTCCCCGTGCAGCGGTCGTAGACGACCACCGCGTCTCCCCAGATGCCCCCCGGGTCGATCATCGACTGGTCGCGGGCGGCTTCCGGCGCGTCGAACACCCCGTAGCGCTCGCCGACGAAGAGCCCGCCGTGCATGATCTTCCCGGGGACGCGCCGACGATCCGAGCCGTCCAGGCGCTGCACCACCACTTCTTGGCTCTCGTACCTGGAATCCTCACCCGCACTGACACACCACTCAGGCCCGCAGCGGACATCGTGACCGTAACCCACCGCCTGCGTGTCACGCTTCTCACCGGTGACCAGATTGACGACGCCGTCCTCGCCCCGATGCCCCCACGGCCACCGGCTGATGTAGTCGAGTTCCTGGTGGTGGCTGTCCCTGGGCTCACCGCCGGAGAGCGGCACCTCGCGGCTGGTTCCGTCGTATTTCCACCACACGACCTTCCCACCGTCGGCGACCATTCCTGCGACCGTCCCGGGTTCGGGGATGCTCGCGGCGAGGAGCCTCGCGGGCCCGCCCGCCCGCGGTATCGACCACAGGGCCGAGATCTCCGCGTCTCCCTCCATCAAGACGACCTCGCGGTCCCCGACGAAGGCGCTCAGCACCTCACCGAAGAGCCCATCCGCAGGCGGCTCGGCCAGAATCCGATGCCGCCTGCTCCTGCGGTCGTAGGCCAGCATCGCCGTACGGCTCCGCAGCAGGACCTCGCGAGCGTCGAGCATGGCGACGGGCGTCAAGTCACCGAAGCCCTTGATCTCCTGCGGCACCTCGAAGAACGCCCCCGGCCACACCTGCCCGGCGGGCTCAGGGACCGGCAGGGGGTCAGGCTGCGAACACCCGCACAAGCCGCTCACCAGGGCGATGACCACGGCCATTGATCGACGGAACCGCACCTGACCCCCATCTGACCGGAAAACGCTAGGTCGTCCATTTGATCAGGTGAACCGGACGGAAGGAAGATCAGCTCTTACGGCCCGGAGTCGCGTCTACTCATCCGCCGACATCAGGCCCGTCGGGCAGGACCACTGGGACGGGTCACCCAGCTTGACGTTGGTGCCGCCGATCCCGCAGTAGCCGCCGGGGTTCTTGTACAGGTACTGCTGGTGGTACTCCTCGGCGAAGTACAGCTCACCGGCCGGGGCGATCTCGGTGGTGATGGAGCCGTGCCCGGCCTCGGTGAGGACCTTCTGGTAGGCGTCGCGGGAGGCCAGGGCGGCCTTCTCCTGTTCCGGGGAGTGGAAGTAGACCGCCGAGCGGTACTGCGTGCCGATGTCGTTGCCCTGGCGCATGCCCTGGGTGGGGTCGTGGTTCTCCCAGAAGACCCGCAGCAGTTCCTCGTAGGAGGTCTTCGCGGGGTCGAAGACGACCCGGACGACCTCGGCGTGCCCGGTCAGCCCGGTGCAGACCTCCTCGTAGGTCGGGTTGGGGGTGTATCCGCCCGCGTAGCCGACCGCGGTGGACACGACGCCGGGGGTCTGCCAGAACTTCCGCTCGGCGCCCCAGAAGCAGCCCAGGCCGAACTCGGCGACCTGCGTCCCCTCGGGGTACGGCGGGGCGAGGGGGGCGTCGAGGACCATGTGCCGCCCGGGCACCGGCATGCGCGTCTCCCGCCCGGGGAGCGCGTCCTGCGGGGAGACCATGGACGTCTTGTCCCTGCCGAAGAGCCAGCCCATCGGATCCTCCTTCTCCGGCCTTGCGTGGCCTTGTCCGCTCTGCTCAACCGCGTACCCGGCCGCCGTGTTCCCGTTAGCCCTGCTTAATGATCGAGAGAGCGCAACTAAATTGTATTAAACCCCGTAAGTAGTCAAAATAGAGGACATGCCTGAATCACGCCGTGGAGTCCTGTACGGCATCGCCGCCTACAGCATGTGGGGCCTGTTCCCGCTGTACTGGCCGCTTCTGAAGCCCTCCAGCGCGCTGGAGATCCTGGCCCACCGCATGGCGTGGTCGCTCGTCACCGTCGTCGCGATCCTCGTCGTCCGGCGGCACTGGTCCTGGGTCCGCGAGCTCCTGCGCACCCCGCGCAAGCTCGCCCTGTTGACCCTCGCCGCGCTGATCATCACCGCCAACTGGGGTGTCTACATCTACGCCGTCAACACCGGGCACGTCGTGGAGAGCGCACTCGGCTACTTCATCAACCCCCTGGTCAGCGTGCTGTTCGGCGTCGTGCTGCTCAAGGAGCGGCTGCGCCCGCTGCAGTGGGCCGCGGTCGGGCTCGGCGGTCTGGCGGTCGTGGTGCTCACCGTCGACTACGGCCGGCTGCCGTGGATCGCGCTGGTGCTGGCCGCCAGCTTCGGCACCTACGGCCTGGCCAAGAAGGTCGCGCAGGTCGGCCCGGCGGAGAGCATGGCCGTCGAGACGCTCGTCCTGCTGCTCCCGGCGCTCGGCTACATCGGCTACCTGACCTTCCAGGGCACCGGCACCTTCGGCGGCGCGGGAGCCGGGCACGCGCTGCTGCTGGCCGGATCGGGCGTGGTCACCGCGGTCCCGCTGCTCTGCTTCTCCGCCGCCGCGATCCGCGTCCCGCTCACCACGATCGGCCTGCTGCAGTACATCGCCCCGGTGCTGCAGTTCCTCTGCGGCGTGTTCATCGCCCACGAGGTGATGCCGGCCAGCCGCTGGATCGGGTTCGCCATCGTCTGGCTGGCGCTGTCGGTCTTCACCTGGGACAGCCTGCGCACCGCGCACGCCGCCCGCCGCGCGGAGCGGCTGGAGCCCGCCACCGTCTGAGTCTCCCTCCCCCGGCCGCCTCCCGCCCGTTCCCGGCAGGGACCGGGCGGAACCGGACGGGAGCAGCCGGAACCAGACGGGTCATGCGCCGCTCTCCGAAGGCCGTGCCGAGGCCGGTGCGGATACCGTGTCCGTTCCCGGAAGAAATCTCCACGGGTGCTGTCGATCCGGCCGGGTCCCGTTCGTCGTCATGACGTACGGCGAGCGCCGTACGGGGACACGACAGGACGCGGAAAGAGGCGGACCATGAAGTACATGCTGCTCATCCAGGCCGGTGCGATCGACGGGAACGGCGCCGCCGCGGAGTGCACCGTCGAGGACTGGATGTCCTACGACAAGGCCGTGCGGGACGCCGGGATCTACGTCTCGGGCGAGTCACTGGCGGACCTGGTGACCGCCACCACGGTCCGGGTCGGCCCGGACGGCGAGCGGAGCGTCACGGACGGGCCGTTCGCCGAGACGCGCGAGGTCCTCGGCGGCTTCTACGTCATCGACGTGCCGGACCTCGACGCCGCGCTCGACTGGGCGGCCCGCTGCCCCGGCGCGCGCGGCAGCGGGGCGGTCGTGGTGCGGCCGGTCGCCGACTTCGGGGCCTGACGGAGAGACCGGCGAGGAGGGCGACGATGCCGGACCGCAGGGGAACCGGTGCGGGCGGGGCGGTGGAGGCGGTGTTCCGCGAGGAGTACGGCCGGCTGCTCGCCTCCCTCGTGAGCCGTTTCCGCGACCTCGACCTGGCCGAGGAGGTCGCCTCCGAGGCGATCGAGGCGGCGCTGGCGCACTGGCCGGTGGAGGGCGTGCCGGACAGGCCCGGCGCCTGGCTGCTGACGACGGCCCGGCGCAGGGCCGTCGACCGGCTGCGCCGGGACCAGGCGTACGCCGCCCGGCTCGCCCTCATGCAGGTGGAGGCGGAGCGGGCCGGGCCCGGCCCGCCTCCGGAGGCCGGTGGCGCCCTGCCCGACGAGCGGCTGCAGCTGTTCTTCACCTGCGCCCACCTGGCCCTGGCCGCCGACGACCGGGTGGCGCTGACCCTGCGCTGCCTGGCGGGGCTGACGACGCCGGAGGTCGCGCGGGCCTTCCTCGTCCCGCAGGCGACGATGGCCCAGCGGATCGTGCGGGCCAAGAAGAAGATCCGCCAGGCCCGCATCCCGTTCCGGGTGCCCGGCGCCGACGAGCTGCCCGGGCGCCTGCCGGGGGTGCTCCAGGTCCTGTACTCCGTCTTCACGGAGGGGTACGCGGCCAGTTCCGGAGCGGATCTGCAGCGGCCGGACCTGGCGGAGGAGGCCGTGCGGCTGGCGCGGATCCTGCACCGGCTGCTGCCCGCCGAGCGGGAGGTCGCCGGGCTGCTCGCCCTGATGCTGCTGGTCCACGCGCGGCGCGCCGCCCGGACCGGCCCGGACGGCTCCCTGGTGCTGCTGGAGGACCAGGACCGCAGCCGCTGGGACCGGGAGATGATCGGCGAGGGCCTGGCCCTGGTGCCCGCGGCGCTGCGCGGCGGCCCGCCCGGCCCGTACGGCGTGCAGGCGGCGATCGCCGCGCTGCACGACGAGGCCGCCGACGTCGGGAGCACCGACTGGCCGCAGATCGTGGCGCTCTACGACGTGCTGCTGGCGCTGGCGCCGTCCCCGGTCGTGGCGCTGAACCGGGCGGTGGCGGTGGCGATGCGCGACGGCCCGGCGGCGGGTCTGGCGCTGCTCGACGGCCTGGCCGGCGAGCCCCTGCTGCGGGGCCACCACCCGTATCCGGCCGCCCGGGCGGATCTGCTGTGCCGGCTCGGCCGCTTCCCCGAGGCCGCGGCGGCCTACCGGGAGGCGATCGGCCTGGCCGGCACCGAGCCCGAGCGGGCGCACCTGCGGCGCCGGCTGCACGCGGCCGAGCGCTCCGGCTCGGACGTCCGGTGACCTCCTGCGACGTCCGGACTGCTCTCCCTGACCGGCCTGCCCTCCCTGACCGGGCGGCCGCCCCGGCATCTCGCGGCCGTCCCGGCGCCGCGCGGCCCGTCCGCGCCGTACGGTCGCCCCGGTGCCCTACGGCCGGCTCAGCGCCGTACGGTCGCCGGTCCGCGCACGGCCTCGACCAGCTCGTGCAGGGCGGGGTCGGCCCCGGCGCGGTCCAGGGCGGCCTCCAGGGAGCGCTCGTAGGTGGACGAGGCCTCCGCCAGCCGGGTCCGCCCCTCCTGCGTGATCACCGAGTAGACGCCGCGGCGGTCGGCCGCGCACAGGTCGCGGCGGGTCAGCCCGGCCTCCTCCAGGCGGGCGATGAGGCGGGTCACCGAGCTCTGGTTCAGCCCGACCGCCTCGGCGAGCTCCTGCATCCTCAGCTCGCCTTCCTGGGCGGCGGCGAGCTGCTTGAGCGCGCGGTACTCCGACAGGCCCAGGCCGTGGCCGCGCTGCAGCGCCTTGCCCAGCTCGGCCTCCACCCGCGCGTGCAGCAGAGCGAACCGGTCCCACGTCATCGTGAGCCTCCTTGCGACAGAGCACCTGGTCCCGAGCTTACCTGCCGCTGCAAAAGATGCGCACGCAACGAAGTGGGGTCAGCCGGAGCGTTCGACCACGTAGTCGCAGAGGGCGAGATAGGCGGCCCGGGCCGGGATGTCGGGCAGCTCCGCCAGGTCGGCGCGGGCACGGTCGGCCCAGGCGACCAGCTCGGCGCGGGCCCGCTCCATGGCCGGGTTGGCCCGCAGCAGCGTCAGCGCCTCCTCGACGTCCTCCTCGGCGACCGGGCCGGACAGCAGCTCGCGCAGGCGGGCGTCGGCGGGGTCGTCGCCGGAGAGCACGTAGAGCACCGGGAGCGTGCGGATGCCCTCGCGCAGGTCGGTGCCGGGCGTCTTGCCGGACTCGGCCGACTCCGAGGCCACGTCCAGCAGGTCGTCGCCGAGCTGCCAGGCCACGCCGATGGCCTCGCAGGCGCGGGTGAGCCGGTCGGCCACCTCGGGCGAGGCGCCGCTGAGCAGCGCGCCGAAGCGGCCGGAGGTGGCGATGAGGGAGCCGGTCTTGTCGGCCAGCACGTCGATGTAGTGCTGGACCGGGTCGTCCCCGTCGCGGGGGCCGATGGTCTCGCGGATCTGGCCGCGGACCAGGCGGGAGAAGGTCTGGGCCTGGATGCGGATGATGTCCGCGCCGAGGTCGGCGAGGATCTCCGACGCCTGGGCGAACAGGTAGTCGCCGGTGAGGATCGCCACGGTGTTGTTCCACCGGGCGTTGGCCGAGGCCGAGCCCCGGCGGACCGGGGCCTCGTCCATGACGTCGTCGTGGTAGAGCGTCGCCAGGTGGGTCAGCTCGATGACCACGGCCCCGGGGATCACCCCGGGGGCGGTCGGCGTGCCGAACTGCGCGGCGAGGAGCACGAGCATGGCCCGGAACCGCTTGCCGCCGGCCTCGATGAGGTGCCGGGACGCCTCCGTGACGAAGGCGTCCTCGCTCTCCACCGAGGCCCGCAGCATCTTCTCCACCTCGGCCAGGCCTGTGGACAGGTCCTGCGCCAGCCTCTCGTCGACGAGCGGCAGATCGACAACCGGGGGCGCAGCCATGACGTCCTAACTTCCTAGCGGAGGATGAACAGGGCGGAAGCCGCCTCGCCAGCCAGGTCGAGCACCGGCTGGGGGAAGACTCCCAGGACTACGGTAGCCGCCGCCGCCAGAGCGATCACAGCCGAGGTGGCCGCTGAGGGCGTGGCGATGGTCGGGCCGTCGGCGGCGGGCTCGCTGAAGAACATCAGCACGATCACGCGGACGTAGAAGAACGCGGCGATCGCCGAGGTCACGACGCCCACGATGACCAGCGGCAGCGCGCCGCCCGCGTACGCGGCCGCGAAGACCGCGTACTTGCCGAAGAAGCCGCTCGTCAGCGGGATGCCGGCGAAGGCGAGCAGGAAGAACGCGAAGATGCCCGCCAGCACCGGGGCCCGCTTGCCGAGACCGGCCCACCGGGACAGGTGCCCGGCCTCGCCGCCCGCCTCGCGGACCATGGTCGCCACCGCGAAGGCGCCGACCGTGGTGAAGCCGTACGCCGCCAGGTAGAACAGGATCCCGGAGAGCGCGGCCTGGTTCTGCGCGAAGTCGCCCGTCGCGATCACGCCGGTGAGGATGAAGCCCGCGTGCGCGATCGACGAGTAGGCCAGCATGCGCTTGATCTCGGTCTGGGTGATCGCCAGGATCGCGCCGACGACCATGGTCAGGATCGCGACGCCCCACATGACCGGACGCCAGTCCCAGTCCAGGTTGCCCAGGGCGACCCAGAAGACCCGCAGCGTCGCGCCGAAGGCGGAGACCAGGACCGTGGAGGCCATCAGGGCGGTGATCGCGGTGGGCGCGCCCTGGTAGACGTCGGGCTTCCACATCTGGAACGGCGCCGCGCCGATCTTGAACAGCAGGCCGACGCCGAGCAGCGCGACGCCGATGTACAGCAGCGTGTCCTGGCCGGCGACCGTGGCCAGCGCCCCCCTGATGCCGTTCAGGTCGAGCGTGCCGGCGTAGCCGTACGTCATGGCCATGCCGTACAGGAAGATCGCCGAGGAGAACGAGCCGAGCAGGAAGTACTTGAGCGAGGCCTCCTGCGAGAGCAGGCGGCGGTGCCGGGCCAGGCCGCAGAGCAGGTACAGCGGCAGGGAGAGCACTTCCAGGGCCACGAACATGACCAGCAGGTCGTTGGCCGCGGGGAAGAGCATCATGCCGCCGACGGAGAACAGCAGCAGCGGGTAGACCTCGGTCTGGGCGTATCCGCTGCGGACCGCCTCCTCCTCGTCGGTGCTCCCCGGTACGGCCGCCGCCTGCGCGACGAACTGGTCCTCGTCGTTGACGAGCAGCGTGCTGACGATCGCCAGGACGAGGATGACGCCCCAGATGAACAGGGCGGGCCCGTCCGCCGCGACCGCGCCCATGGCCGCGGGCTCGGTCGGCACGCCCTCCCGGACGACCTGGAGGATCGTCAGGACGAACGCGCCGGCCAGCGCCAGCAGCGTCAGCGGCACGTGGACCGAGCGGCGCAGGTAGCGCGGGGCGAACGCCTCGACCAGCACGCCGACGATCGCCGCGCCGAAGACGAGCAGCATCGGCGCGAGCAGGGCGTATTCGATCGTCGGCGCCGTGATGTTGTTCACTGGCCGGACCCCTTCTTCTCAGCGACGGTGGGAGCCGGCTGCTTGTCCGACACCTGGGCGTTGGTCAGCGTCTTGTCCACCGCGGGGTTGATCACGTCGAGCAGCGGCTTGGGGAAGAACCCGAGGGCGATGATCAGGGCGATGAGCGGGGCCACCACCGCGATCTCCCGGCCGTTGAGGTCGGCGAAGCCCTTGACCGCGTCGGCGGTGGGCCCGTTCATCATGCGCTTGTACATCCACAGGATGTAGATGGCCGCCAGGATCACGCCGATCGCACCGATGATCGCCGGGACCGCGTACCGCTCGTAGGTGCCGATCATGACCATGAACTCGCTGACGAACGAGGACAGGCCGGGCAGGGCGAGGCTGGACAGGCCGGCGATCAGGAAGGCGCCCGCGAGCAGCGGGGCGACCTTCTGCACGCCGCCGTAGTCGGCGATCCGGGCCGAACCGCGGCGGTGGATCAGGAACCCGGCGATCAGGAAGAGCGCGCCGGTCGAGAAGCCGTGGTTGACCATGTAGAGCGTGGCGCCGGCCTGCGCGTTCTGCGTCATCGCGAAGACGCCCAGCGCGATGAAGCCGAAGTGCGAGATCGAGGTGTAGGCGATCAGGCGCTTCATGTCGGTCTGGCCGATGGCCACGACGGCGCCGTAGATGATGCCGATCACCGACAGCACGATCACCGGGATCGCGAAGGACTTCGACGCGTCCGGGAACAGCTCCAGGCAGAAGCGGAGCATGCCGTACGTGCCGACCTTGTCCAGCACTCCCACGAGCAGGACGGCGGCGCCGGCCGGGGCCTGCGCGGCGGCGTCGGGCAGCCAGGTGTGGAAGGGCCACAGCGGCGCCTTGACCGCGAACGCGATGAAGAAGCCGGCGAACAGCCACTTCTGCGTGGTCGGGTCCTGGATGACCCCGACCAGCTCGGGGAACATGAAGGTGTTCTTGTCGGCGATCGCGTAGAGCGCGATCACCGCGACCAGCATGAGCAGGCCGCCGAAGAGCGAGTAGAGCAGGAACTTCACGGCCGCGTAGGACCGCTGCACGCCGCCGTACGACCCGATCATGAAGTACATCGGGATCAGCATGGCCTCGAAGAACACGTAGAACAGGAAGATGTCGGTCGCCGCGAAGACGCCGATCATCATCGCCTCCAGCACCAGCAGCAGCGCGAAGTAGGTCTTCGCGGAGCGCTTGGGCGCCGGGGCGTCGCTCCTGCCGTCGGGCGCGGGCCCGTCGGTGTCGTGCCAGGAGGCCAGGACCACGACCGGCACCAGGACCGCCGACAGCGCGATCAGCACCAGGGCGATGCCGTCCACGCCGACGCCGTAGTTCACGCCGAAGGCCGGGATCCAGCTGTAGGTCTCGGTGAACTGGAAGCGCTCGCCGTCCGGGCTGAACTGGACCGCCATGGCGACGGTCAGGCCGAGCACGACCAGCGAGACGAGCAGCGCGAGCTGCTTGGCGAGCTTGTCGCTGCCCTTGGGGAGGCATGCCACCCCCACCGCGCCCAGCACGGGCACGGCCATCAGTATCGAGAGCCAGGGCATCACATGTTCCCTACGTAGAGCAGCGCTCCGACGACCACTGCGGCACCGAAGAAGATGGACAAGGCGTAGGAGCGGGCGTAGCCGGTCTGCACCCGGCGCAGGCGCCCGGAGGTCCCGCCGATGCCCGCGGCCAGGCCGTTGACCAGGCCGTCGATGCCCCGGTTGTCGACGAAGACCGACAGGCGGGTCAGCCACTGCCCGGGCCGCATGAACAGCGACTCGTTCAGCGCGTCGCCGTACAGGTCGCGGCGGGCGAAGGCGGTGAGGAAGGAGCCGCGCGGCGCGACCGCGGGCACCTCGGCTGCGCCGTACCGGAACCACGCGAAGGCGGCGCCGGCGGCGACCAGGGCGAGCGTGGCCAGGCCGGTGACGCTGAGGAAGTGGAACTCCGGCAGCTCCGCCGGCCGGCCGACGGCCGGGGAGAGGAAGATCATGAACCGGTTGCCGAGGACCAGGAAGGCGCCGAGGAAGACCGAGCCGATGGACAGGATGATCAGCGGCCAGGTCATCACGGCGGGCGACTCGTGCGGGTGGGCGTCGTCGGCCCAGCGGCGCTTGCCGAAGAAGGTCATGAAGACCATCCGCGACATGTAGAAGCCGGTGATGCCCGCGCCGACCACGGCGAGCCAGCCCAGGATCGGGCCGCCCTCGTGCATCGCCGTCTCGATGATGCCTTCCTTGGTGAAGTAACCGGACAGCAGCGGGAAGCCGATGATGGCCAGGTAACCGATGATGAAGGTCACCGCGGTGATCTTCATGACGGAGAACAGCCCGCCGTACCGGCGCATGTCGACCTCGTCGTTCATGGCGTGCATGACCGAGCCGGCGCCGAGGAACATGTTGGCCTTGAAGAAGCCGTGCGTGATCAGGTGGCCGATCGCGAAGGCGTAGCCCGCCGGGCCGAGGCCCGCGCCGAGCATCATGTAGCCGATCTGCGACATCGTCGAACCGGCCAGGCCCTTCTTGATGTCGTCCTTCGCGCAACCGATGATCGCACCGGCGAGCAGCGTGGCGACGCCGACGATGGTGACGACCAGCTGCGCGGTCGGGGCGGCCTCGAAGAAGGCGCCGGAGCGCACCACGAGGTAGACGCCGGCGGTGACCATGGTCGCGGCGTGGATGAGGGCCGAGACCGGGGTCGGGCCCTCCATCGCGTCCAGGAGCCAGGCCTGCAGCGGCAGCTGGGCGGACTTGCCGCAGGCGCCGAGCAGGAGCAGCAGGCCGATGGCGGTCAGCGTGCCCTCGGACGCCTGGGTGGTCACGTCGGCGCCCAGGTCGCGGAAGGCCAGCGAGCCGAACGTCGTCCAGATCGTGAACATCGCGATCAGCAGGCCGAAGTCGCCGACGCGGTTGATGATGAACGCCTTCTGGGCGGCGGTGGCCGCGCTCGGCTTGAACTGCCAGAAGCCGATCAGCAGGTAGGACGCGAGACCCACGCCCTCCCAGCCGACGAACAGGCCGAGGTAGTTGTCCGACAGCACCAGCAGGAGCATGGCCGCGACGAACAGGTTCAGGTAGGCGAAGAACCGGCGGCGGTCGTGGTCGTGCGACATGTAGCCGATCGAGTAGATGTGGATCAGCGAGCCCACACCGGTGATCAGCAGCGCGAAGCTGATCGAGAGCGGGTCGATCAGCACGCCCAGGTCCACCATGCCGGGGATGAACTCGAACAGCCCGACCCCGCGGCGGCGCTCGCCCTCCGGCAGGCCGGTCAGCTCCACGAAGGAGGCGACGGCCACCGCGAAGGCGGCCAGCGACATGGCGACGCCGAGGAGGTGGCCCCACCGGTCGGTACGGCGGCCGCCCAGCAGCAGGATCGCGGCGCCGAGCAGCGGCAGGGCGATCATCAGCCAGGAGTAGCCGATCGCCCCACCGGCATGCGTGAGGATCTCAACAGGAGATTCCACCGGCCACCTCTTAGTACTTCAGCAGGTTCGCGTCGTCCACGGACGCCGACCTGCGGGTTCGGAAGATCATCACAATGATGGCGAGGCCGATCACGACCTCCGCCGCGGCCACCACCATCACGAAGAAGGCGATGAGCTGGCCGTCCAGGCTGCCGTGCTGCCCGGCGAAGGTGACGAACGCCAGGTTGCAGGCGTTGAGCATGAGCTCCACGCACATGAACACCACGATCGCGTTGCGCCGCAGCAGCACGCCGAGGGCCCCGATCGAGAACAGCAGCGCGGAGAGCACCAGGTAGTGGGTGGTCACTCGCCGTCCTCCTTGATGATGGCGTCCTTCACCTGGAGCGGCTGCTCCGGCTCGACGCCCTTGTCGCGCTCCTCCTGCTCGCCCTTGGCCAGGGCCTGGCGGATGAGCTCGGCCTTCTCCGGGTCGGTCGGCGTGTAGCCCTCCTCCAGCTCGTGCCGGGCGAGCACCCGGTTGATGGACTTGGCCGAGACCGAGCCGTCCGGCAGCAGGGCCGGCATGTCGATCGCGTTGTGCAGGGCGTAGGTGCCGGGGCCGGGCAGCGGCGAGGGCTGCGGGCCGGCGAAGCGGGCGCGGGCCAGGTCGCGCTGCGTGGCCTTGGGCCGGGTGCGCTCGCGGTGGGCCAGCACCATCGCGCCGAGCGCCGCGGTGATCAGCAGCGCCGAGGTGACCTCGAAGGCGAAGACGTGCCGGGTGAAGATCATCTCTGCCAGGGCGGGGATGTTGCCGCCCTTGGCCTGCGCGGCCTGCCCGACGCCTGGCGCGGTGCCGAAGACCGCGTTGCCGACGCCGAGCACGAGCAGCGCGGCGAAGCCGAGGCCCGCCAGCGCGGCCCAGAAGCGCTGCCCCCTGATCGTCTCCACCAGGGAGTCGGAGGAGTCCACGCCGACGAGCATCAGCACGAACAGGAAGAGCATCATGACCGCACCGGTGTAGACGATGATCTGCACCGCGGCGAGGAAGGGCGCGTCCTGGACGGCGTAGAGCACGGCCAGCGAGAGCATCACCAGCCCGAGCATCAGCGCCGAGTAGACCGCCTTGCGGCTGAAGACGAGTCCGAGCGCGGCGGCCACCGACACGACCGCCAGCACCCAGAACGTGATGGTCTCACCCATTGGTACGTCCCAGCCGGTAGTAGTCCTCTTCGGTCTCGCCGAGACGCATCGCGTGCGGCGGGGCCTCCATGCCCTCGCTCAGCGGCGCCAGGAGCATCTCCTTGGTCCAGATCAGCGCCTCGCGGGACGAGTCGGCGAGCTCGTACTCGTTGGTCATGGTCAGGGCGCGCGTCGGGCACGCCTCGATGCACAGACCGCAGAGGATGCACCGCAGGTAGTTGATCTGGTAGGTGCGCCCGTAGCGCTCCCCCGGGGAGTAGCGCTCGGTCTCGGTGTTGTCGGCGCCCTCCACGTAGATCGCGTCGGCCGGACACGCCCAGGCGCACAGCTCGCAGCCGACGCACTTCTCCAGGCCGTCGGGCCAGCGGTTGAGCTGGTGCCGGCCGTGGAAGCGCGGAGCCGTGGGCCGCTTCTCCTCGGGGTAGTTGACCGTCGGGACCTTCTTGAACATCGTGTGGAAGGTCACGCCGAACCCCTTGACGGGGTTCAGCCAATCAGTTGCTCCCACTGGGAACCTCCGCAGTCTTGTTCGCACGCACCTGGTGCGCGGCCGTTGCGCCGTGGTAGTGCGGCAGGTCGAGCGGCGGCACCGGGAAGCCGCCGGCCTGCGGGTCCTCGCCGAGCTGGCGGAACTCCGCCTCGATCTGGGCGGCCCTGGCCTCCCTGCGCTTCTGCAGGACGCTGTCGAAGCGCCACCAGATCGCGAAGGCGCCGACGACGATGACAGAGGCGATGATCATCACGGCGGTCCGGTCGGTGCCCTCCAGCTGCATGGCGCGGACGGTGGCGACCAGCATGATCCAGCCGAGGTTGAGCGGGATGAGGATCTTCCAGCCCAGCGCCATCAGCTGGTCGTAGCGGACCCGCGGCAGCGAGGCGCGCGCCCAGACGAAGAAGGAGAACAGCAGCACCATCTTCAGGAAGAACCACAGCAGCGGCCACCAGCCGGTGTTGGCCTCCGGCCAGAAGGTGCTGATCGGGGCCGGGGCCCGCCAGCCGCCCATGAACAGGGTGATGGACACGGCCGAGACCACGAAGACGTTGACGTACTCGGCGAGCATGATGACGGCGAACTTCAGCGAGTTGGAGTACTCGGTCTGGAAGCCGCCGACCAGCTCGCCCTCGCCCTCGGGCAGGTCGAAGGGGACCCGGTTGGTCTCGCCCAGCATCGTGATGATGTAGATCAGGAAGGACGGGATCAGCAGGACCATGTACCAGGAGGGCATCGGGATGTCCAGCCCGCCCAGCGTGATCGTGTTGCCCTGGGCCTGCGCCGCGACGATCTCCGAGGTGGACAGCGTGCCCGCGTAGAGGAAGACGCCGACGAACGACAGGCCCATCGCGATCTCGTAGGAGACCACCTGGGCGCTGGCCCGCAGACCGCCCAGCATCGCGTACGGCGAGCGGGAGCCCCACCCGGCGAGCACGATGCCGTAGACGCCGATGGAGGCCATGGCCAGCACCAGCAGCACCGCGACCGGCAGGTCGGTCAGCTGGAGCGGGGTCACCGTGCCGAAGATCGAGACCTTCGGGCCCATCGGGATGACCGAGAAGGCGATGAACGCGGGCGTGGCCAGCACGACCGGGGCGATGAAGTAGATCACCTTGTCCACGGTCCGCGGCATCAGGTCTTCCTTCAGACCCATCTTCAGTCCGTCGGCGACCGACTGGATGATGCCGAACTTGCCCGCCCGGTTGGGGCCGTACCGGTTCTGCATGCGGGAGATGAGCTTGCGCTCGAACCACACGCCGAAGAGCACGCCCAGCATCAGGACGACGAAGATGACGACGGCCTTGAGGATGACGATCCCGATCGGGTCCTTGCCGAAGTCGGCGATGCCCGGCATGTCGGCCGGGGCCGCGAGAAGAGACGTGTTCATGGGTCGCTCACCGCTCCTCGTCCGCTACGCGGACCGCCCGCACCTCGCGGACCGCTCCGCTCACTGCGTCGGGTTCTCTCCGGCTCATGAGGCACTTCCGATCTTGACGATGTCACCGGCCGCGGCGCGCAGGTCGCGGGTCACCGAGCGGCCGCCGGAGTTGGCCGGCAGCCACACCACCCGGTCGGGCAGGGCGGCGATCCGCACCGGCAGGCTCAGCGAGCCCTTCCCGGTGGTGACGGTGATCTTGTCGCCGTCGGCGACGCCGGCCTCGGCCGCGGTGGCCGGGGACAGCAGCGCCTCGGCCAGCGGAGCGGTCCCCGCCAGGAACGGCTCCCCCACCTGGAGGCGGCCGTCGTCGAGCAGCTGGTGCCAGGTCGCGAGCACGGCCTCACCGGCCCGCGGCGCGGCGGGCTGCGCCGGCGCGGCCTGCGGGGCGGCGGCCCGGGCGCCCCGCCACGAGCCGAGCGCGGCGAGCTCGCGCCGGGCGCTGGTCGGGTCGGGCAGGCCCAGGTGCACGTCCATGTGGTCGGCGATCGCGGAGATGATCCGCAGGTCGCTCATCACGCCCGGGACCGGGATGGCCTCGGTGAAGGTACGGCCGCGGCCCTCCCAGTCGACGAACGTGCCCGACTTCTCGACCACCGTGGCGACCGGCAGCACCACGTCGGCGCGGTCGGTGACCGCGCTGGCGCGCTGCTCCAGGCTGACGATGAACGGGGTGTTCTCCAGCGCCGCCAGGGCGGCGTCCGGGTCGGGCAGGTCGTAGGGGTCGACACCGGCGACGACCAGGGCGTCGAGCTCCCCGCCGAGCGCCGCCGCCAGCATGGCGGAGGTGTCGCGGCCCGGGGTCTCCGGGAGCGAGGTGACGTCCCAGGCCCGGGCCACCTCGGCGCGGGCGTCGGCGTCGGTCACCGGGCGGCCGATCGGCAGGAGGTTCGGCAGCGCGCCGGCCTCCAGCGCGCCGCGCTCGCCGGCGCGGCGCGGGACCCAGGCCAGCCGGGCGCCGCTCGCCTCGGCGAGCTCCAGCAGCGCGGAGAACGCGCCGGGGACGGCGGCGAGCCGCTCACCGGCGAGGATGACCGCGCCGGGCTTGCGGATCGCCTCGGCGGCCGCGGAGTCCGAGGAAGCGCCCGCGAGGTCCGCGAGGACCCGCGCCTCGGTGCCGGGCACCGCCTCCACGAGCGTGCCGCCCATCTTCGCCAGCCCGGAGGTGGCGAACGGCGCGACCGAGAAGACCTTCAGGCCCTTCTTCCGGAAGGCCTTGCGGAGCCGGAGGAAGACGATCGGCGACTCCTCGTCGGGCTCGAAGCCCACCAGGAGCACGGCCGGAGCGCTCTCCAGGTCGCGGTAGGAGACCTCGATGCCCTTGCCCGCGACGGCGTGCGCCAGGAAGCGCGCCTCCTCCTCGGAGTGCGCCCGGGCCCGGAAGTCGACGTCGTTGGTGCCGAGCGCGATCCGGGCGAACTTGGCGTAGCCGTACGCCTCCTCGACGGTGACGCGCCCGCCGACCAGCACGCCGGCGCGGCCGCGGGCGGCGGCCAGCCCCCTGGCCGCGACGGCGAACGCCTCGGGCCAGGAGGCGGGGACCAGGCGGCCCTCCTCGTCACGGACGAGCGGGGTCTTCAGCCGGTCCGGCTGGTTGGTGTAGGCGAAGGCGAAGCGGCCCTTGTCGCAGTTCCACTCCTCGTTGACCTCCGGGTCGTTCCCGGCCAGGCGGCGGGTGACCTTGCCGCGCCGGTGGTCGGTGCGCAGGGCGCAGCCGCTGGCGCAGTGCTCGCAGGCGGTGGGGGTGGTGACCAGGTCGAACGGGCGGGCCTGGAAGCGGTAGGCGGCGCTGGTCAGCGCGCCCACCGGGCAGATCTGGATGGTGTTGCCCGAGAAGTAGGACTGGAACGGCCTGCCGTCGGCCGTACCGACCTGCTCCTTGGCCCCGCGCTCGAAGAACTCGATGAGCGGGTCACCGGCGATCTCGTCGGAGAAGCGCAGGCAGCGCGCGCACTGCACGCAGCGCTCGCGGTCCAGCAGCACCTGGGTGGAGAGCGGGACCGGCTTCTCGAAGACGCGCTTCTTCTCCTGGAAGCGCGACTCGCCCTGGCCGTTGGACATGGCCTGGTTCTGCAGCGGGCACTCGCCGCCCTTGTCGCAGACCGGGCAGTCGAGCGGGTGGTTGGTGAGCAGGAACTCCATGACGCCGCGCTGCGCCTTCTCCGCGACGGGAGAGGTCAGCTGGGTCTGCACGACCATGCCGGGGGCGACCTCGGTGGCGCAGGACGGCTGCGGCTTCGGGAAGCCGCGCCCGTTGCCCGCGTCCGGGATCTCCACCAGGCACTGGCGGCAGTTGGCGACCGGGTCCAGCAGCGGGTGGTCGCAGAAGCGCGGGATCTGGATGCCGAGCAGCTCGGCCGCCCGGATGACCAGCGTCCCCTTCGGGACGCTCACCTGGAACCCGTCGATCGTCAGGGTCACCAGCTCCGCCGGCCGCTGGGCCGGGGTGGTGGGTTCGACGCTCATGGTGCCTCCTCCGTCGGCCCCACGACCGAAACGGTGTCGCGGCGGTACGTCCTCACTTGGCCCCCCACACCGTGGACAGGGCGGGGTCGAACGGGCAGCCGCCGATCTCGAAGTGCTTGAGGTACTCGTCGCGGAAGTACTTCACCGACGAGTGGATGGGGCTGGTCGCGCCGTCACCCAGGGCGCAGAAGGACCGGCCCAGGATGTTGTCGGCGATGTCGGTGATGGTGGTCAGGTCCTCCTCGGTGCCCTGCCCCTTCTCCAGCCGCTTGAGCACCTGCTTGAGCCAGTGGGTGCCCTCCCGGCAGGGGGTGCACTTGCCGCAGGACTCGTGGGCGTAGAACTCCGTCCACCGCATGACCGCGCGGACCACGCAGGTCGTCTCGTCGAAGATCTGCAGGGCCCGGGTGCCGAGCATCGAGCCCTTGGCGCCGACCGACTCGAAGTCGAGCGGGACGTCCAGGTGCTCGTCGGTGAAGATCGGCGTGCTCGACCCGCCGGGGGTCCAGAACTTCAGCCGGTGGCCGGCGCGGATGCCGCCCGCCATGTCGAGGAGCTCGCGCAGCGTGATGCCGAGCGGCGCCTCGTACTGGCCGGGCCGGGTGACGTGGCCGGACAGGGAGAAGATGCCGAAGCCGGACGACTTCTCCGTGCCCATGCCCGAGAACCACTCCGGGCCGTTGGCGATGATCGAGGGAACAGTCGCGATCGACTCGACGTTGTTGATGACGGTCGGGCAGGCGTACAGGCCCGCCACCGCCGGGAACGGAGGCTTGAGACGGGGTTGGCCGCGATATCCCTCGAGCGAGTCGAGCAGAGCCGTCTCCTCGCCGCAGATGTAGGCGCCCGCGCCGGAGTGGACGACCAGGTCCAGGTCGTAGCCGGAGCCGAAGACGTCCCTGCCGAGGAAGCCGGCCTCGTAGGCCTCGCGCACGGCCGCGTGCAGGCGGCGGATGACGTGCAGGACCTCGCCGCGCACGTAGATGAAGGCCTGGTTCGCGCGGATGGCGTAGGACGTGATGATCACGCCCTCCACCAGCGCGTGCGGGTTGGCCATCATCGTCGGGATGTCCTTGCACGTGCCGGGCTCGGACTCGTCGGCGTTGACCACCAGGTAGTGCGGCTTGCCGTCGCCCTGCGGGATGAAGCCCCACTTCATGCCGGTGGGGAAGCCCGCGCCGCCGCGGCCGCGCAGGCCGGAGTCCTTGACCGCCTGGATGACGGCGTCGGGGTCCATGCCCAGCGCCTTCTTGGCGGCCTTGTAGTCCCCGCCGTAGCCGGCCAGGGTGAAGGAGTCGGGCCGGTCCCAGTTCGCGGTGAGGACCGGGGTGAGAGTCGTCATGCCTCAGGGGCCTTCCATCCGTTGGCCTTGGCGACCTTCAGGCCCTCCAGGGAGGCGCCCGCCGCCGAGGGGCCGTCGCCGGCCTGGTCGTCGGGGAGCCCTGCCAGGATCCGCGACGCCTCCTTGAAGGTGCACAGCTTCTTCGGGCCGCGGGTCGGCGAGACGTCCTTGCCGTCGCGCAGGTCGTCGACGAGCTGCTTGGCCGAGTCGGGGGTCTGGTTGTCGAAGAACTCCCAGTTGACCATCATCACCGGGGCGAAGTCGCAGGCGGCGTTGCACTCCAGCCGCTCCAGCGAGATCTTGCCGTCCCCGGTCGTCTCGTCGTGGCCGACGCCGACGTGCTCGGAGAGCTCCTCCCAGATCTGGTCGCCGCCCATGATCGCGCAGAGCGTGTTGACGCAGACGCCGACGTGGTAGTCGCCCATCGGCCGGCGCTTGTACATCGTGTAGAACGTGGACACGCCCACGACCTCGGCCTTGCTGATGCCGAGCATCTCGGCGCAGAACTCGTGCCCGTCGTCGGAGACGTAGCCGTCCACCGACTGCACCAGGTGCAGCAGGGGCAGCAGGGCCGAGCGCGGCCGGGGGTAGCGGCCGATGATCTCCTTGGCGTCCTGTTCCAGACGCTCGCGGACCTCCGCCGGATAGGTCATCGGTCCACACCTCCCATAACCGGGTCGATCGAGGCCACCGCCGAGATGACGTCGGCGACCATGCCGCCCTCGCACATCGCCGGGACGGACTGCAGGTTCGTGAACGACGGGTCGCGGAAGTGCACCCGGTAGGGGCGGGTTCCGCCGTCGCTGACCACGTGGGCGCCGATCTCGCCGCGGGGGCCCTCCACGCTGGCGTAGGCCTGCCCCGCCGGGACGCGGAAGCCTTCGGTGACCAGCTTGAAGTGGTGGATGAGCGCCTCCATGGAGCCGCCCATGATGTGCGCGATGTGGTCGGGCGAGTTGCCGTAGCCGTCGGGGCCGAGCGCGAGCTGCGAGGGCCAGCCGATCTTCTTGTCGTCCACCATGACGCGCTGGCCCTTGAGCGGGCCGGCGAGCCGGTCGAGGGCCTGCTCGATGATCTTGAGCGACTCCTCCACCTCGGCCATCCGGACGAGGTAGCGGCCGTAGACGTCGGCGGTCTTCTGGGTCGCGACCTCGAAGTCGTAGGTCTCGTACCCGCAGTAGGGCTGCGACTTGCGCAGGTCCCACGGCAGGCCGGCGGCCCGCAGGATCGGCCCGGTGACGCCCAGCGCCATGCAGCCGGTCAGGTCGAGGTAGGCCACGTCCTTGGTCCGGGCCAGGTAGACCGGGTTGGCGTCGAGCAGCTTGCGCATCTCCTTGACGCGCTTCGGCATGATCTTGAGGAACTCGCCGATCTTGTCCACGGCCCCGGCCGGCAGGTCGACGGAGACGCCGCCCGGCCGGACGTAGGCGTAGTTCATCCGCAGGCCGGTGATGTACTCCATCACGTCGAGCACCATCTCGCGCTCGCGGAAGCCGTAGATCATCGGCGTGGTCGCGCCCAGCTCCATGCCGAAGGTGGCGACGGCGACCATGTGCGAGGCGATGCGGGTCAGCTCCATGGTCATCACGCGCAGCGCCTGGGCCCGCTCGGGGACCTGCTCGGTGATGCCCAGCAGCTTCTCCACCGCCATGCAGTAGGCGGTCTCGTTGAAGATCGGCGCGAGGTAGTCCATCCGGGTGACCAGGGTGGTCCCCTGGGTCCACGTCCGGTACTCGCAGGTCTTCTCGATGCCGGTGTGCAGGTAGCCGATGACCGTGCGGGCCTCGGTGACCGTCTCGCCGTCCAGGGTCAGGACGAGGCGGAGCACGCCGTGCGTGGAGGGGTGCTGCGGTCCCATGTTGACCACGAGCTGCTCGTCCTGCTGGCCGCTGAGCGTGCTGACCAGCTCGGTCCAGTCGTTGCCGGAGACCGTGTAGACCTTGCCCTCGGTGGCTTCCTGGTGGGGGGCGCTCACGAGTCCTCCTTCGCCGCACTCGTTCGCGAGCCGCTGTGCTTGTCGCTCACTTGTACGACCTCCTCTTGTCCGGCGACGGGATCTGGGCGCCGCGGTAGTCGACCGGGATGCCGCCGAGCGGATAGTCCTTCCGCTGGGGGTGGCCGTCCCAGTCGTCGGGCATCATGATGCGGGTCAACGCCGGGTGGCCGTCGAAGACGATCCCGAAGAAGTCCCAGGTCTCCCGCTCGTGCCAGTCGTGCGTCGGGTAGATCGACACGCTGGACGGGATGTGCGGGTCGGCGTCGGGGCAGGAGACCTCGACGCGCAGGCGCCGGTTGTGCGTGATCGAGCACAGGTGGATCACCGCGTGCAGCTCCTCACCGGCGAGGTGGGGGTAGTGCACGCCGGAGACGCCCAGCGAGAGCTCGAAGCGGAGCGCCGGATCGTCGCGCAGGTGCTGCAGGACCTCCAGCAGGCGCTCGCGCCTGACGTGGAAGGTCAGCTCCCCGCGGTCCACGACCACGTCCTCGACCGCGTCGGCGAAGCCGTCGCCGAGCGCGCGCTCCAGCTGGTCCGCGATGTCGTCGAAGTAGCCGCCGTAGGGGCGGGGGGTCGACATCCGCGGCGCCCGCCGTACGACGAGGCCTCCGTAGCCGGAGGTGTCGCCCGCGTCCTGGGCGCCGAACATGCCCCGGCGGACGATCGGCCCCTCCGGCACTCCGGGGAGGTTCTCGGGCTCAGAGGTCACTTGCCGGCTCCCTGGTCGATCAGCGGCAGCGTCCGGAGCGCCCGCAGTTCGAGCTCGTCGATCTGCTTGGCGCGGTGGGCGCCGAACTTCATGTTCTGGATCTTGTCGTGCAGCTTCACGATCGAGTCGATGAGCATCTCCGGCCGCGGCGGGCAGCCCGGCAGGTAGATGTCGACGGGGACCACGTGGTCCACACCCTGCACGATGGCGTAGTTGTTGAACATGCCCCCGCTGGAGGCGCAGACACCCATGGCGATGACCCACTTGGGCTCGGCCATCTGGTCGTAGATCTGGCGCAGCACCGGGGCCATCTTCTGGGAGAGCCGTCCCGCGACGATCATCAGGTCGGCCTGGCGCGGGGAGGCCGAGGCGCGCTCCATGCCGAAACGCGCCAGGTCGTGCTTGGAGGCGCCGGTCGCCATCAGCTCGATGGCGCAGCACGCCAGACCGAAGGTGGCCGGCCAGACGGAGTTCTTGCGCGCCCAGCCCGCGACCTGCTCGACGGTGGTCAGCAGGAAGCCGCTCGGGAGTTTCTCTTCAAGTCCCATAGTCCTAATCCCAGTCCAGACCCTTGCGGCGCCACACGTACGCGTAGGCGACGAGCACGGTGACGATGAACAGCAGCATCTCGACCAGTCCGAACAGCCCGAGCTGGTCGAACGCGACCGCCCACGGGTAGAGGAAGATGATCTCGATGTCGAACACGATGAAGAGCATCGCGGTGATCATGTACTTCAGCGGGAAGCGGCCACCGCCGACCGGCTGGGGGGTGGGCTCGATACCGCACTCGTAGGCGTCGAGTTTCGCGCGGTTCCACCGCTTGGGCCCGGTGAAGGGGGCGATCGTCACCGAGAAGATCGCGAAGCCCGCTCCGAGAACGGCGAGCACCAGGATGGGTGCGTACAGCTCCATCGCTACGCCTCCTCTCCCATCTCCACGCGCGCCGGCGCGTAGCTCACGTTGTGGTGTCGCATAAGTCTAGGCGGGGCCATGAATCTCACTTGCCCCGGCTTCCTGGTGTTTTGCGAGGTCATGCCGGTGGTGCCACCTTCGACAGGGCGTTGATGATCCGGTCCGACGCGTCGCCTCGCCGGTCGGTGAGGTTAGCAAGGAGTTTGAGCGCGAACCGCATCAGGCGGGGGTGCGGGAGCGCGTGACGCGTCGCGAAGTTCATCACGCCGCGCCGGCTGATCAGCTCGACGAAACCGCGGCCGAGCGTGAAGTACCCGCCGTAGGCGTCCTTCAACGTCTGCGGGTAGGCCCGCAGCACCCGCTCCCGCTGGGCGGGCGTGGGCCTGCCCAGCGCCTGGACGACGGTCTCGGCCGCGATCCGGCCGGTCTCCATCGCGTAGGCGATGCCCTCGCCGTTGAACGGATTGATCATTCCGCCCGCGTCGCCGACGAGCACCAGGCCGCGGGTGTAGTGCGGCTGGCGGTTGAACGCCATCGGCAGCGCGGCACCCCTGATCGGGGTGGTCATGTTCTCTTCGGTGAACCCCCACTCGGAGGGCATGTTCTTCGTCCAACGCCGCAGCAGGTCGCGATAATCCATGCCCTTGAACGCCTCGCTGGTGTTCAGCAGGCCCAGGCCCACGTTCGCGGTGCCGTCGCCGACCCCGAAGATCCAGCCGTAGCCGGGCAGCAGCTGGTCGCCGTCCCACAGCTCCAGCCAGGTCTCCAGGTAGTCGTCGTCGTGCCGGGGGCTGGTGAAGTAGGTCCGCACGGCGACGCCCATGGGGCGGTCGGCGCGCTTGTGCAGCCCCATCGCCAGGGAGATCCGGGTGGAGTTGCCGTCGGCCGCGACCACGAGGCGGGAGCGGTAGGCGACCTCCTCGCCGTCCTTCCTGGCGGTCACGCCCACGACGTGGCCGCTGCGCTCGTCGAGGATCGGGCCGGTGACGTTGACGCCCTGCAGCAGGCGGGCCCCGCCGCGCACGGCGTTGGCGGCCAGGATCTCGTCGAAGTCCTGCCGGGTGCGGACCAGCCCGAAGTCGGGGTAGCTGGACAGCTCGGGCCAGTCGAGCTCGAAGCGCAGGCCGCCGCCGACGACGCGCAGGCCCCTGTTCCTGACCCAGCCCGGGGCGTCGATGTCGATCCCCATCGCGATGAGCTGCTTGACCGCCCGGGGTGTCAGGCCGTCCCCGCAGACCTTCTCGCGGGGGAACGTGGTCTTCTCCAGGAGCAGGACGTCCAGTCCGGCCTGGGCGAGGTGGAAAGCGGTCGTGGAACCGGCGGGCCCGGCGCCGACGACGATGACGTCGGCGTCAGCCGCAGTGACACTCCGCTGTGCGACGGCTGGCACGGTCACGGGACCTGTCCTGTCCTACACGCGTTGACGGCCTCGGGGTGAGGGGCCTTTCGTTCTTTTGTGAAGGTCTTCACAAACTTGTCGGGCGGCAGTCTAACGCTTCCGCAGAGAGAAGTGTCAGGCGGGTGCGGCGGGCGTTTCCCCGCTTCCCGGGCGGCGTCGGCGGTCGTCTTCCCCGCGGATCCCCCCGCGGGTCCTCCCGCGGATCCCCTGCGGAGACGGGGGTGGGGGAAATCTTCCGCGGAACCCTCGCCGAGGCGGGCTTTTGCGCCCCCTTCCCCGGCCGCTCCGGCGCGATCCTCCGGCGCCCGGCCCTTCCGCGCTCAGCCCTCCGGTACTCAGCGCCCTCCCGCGCTCAGCGCCCTTCCGCGCTCAGTCCTCCCGTGCGGGGGCGGCCTGCGGCTTGTAGCCGCGGTGCAGGGCGACGATGCCGAGCGACAGGTTGCGCCAGGCGACCCGCTCCCAGCCCGCCCGCTGGATGATCCGCGCCAGCGCGGGCTGGTCCGGCCACGCCCGGATCGACTCGGCGAGGTACTCGTAGGAGTCGGGGTTGGAGCTGACGAGCCCGGCCGCGACCGGGAGCATCCTCATCAGGTACTGCGTGTAGACCAGCTCGAAGGGGCGGACCGTGGGCCGGGAGAACTCGCAGATCACCAGGCGGGCGCCGGGCCTGGCCACGCGGAGCATCTCGCGCAGCGCCTGCTCGGTGTCCTTGACGTTGCGGATCGCGAAGGAGATCGTCACCGCGTCGAAGCTGTCGTCGGCGAACGGCAGGTTGAGCGCGTCACCCGCGACGAACGTCACCCCGCGCACGCCCCCGCCGCGGATGCCCGACCCGCCGCGCCGCTCGACGCCGGTGCGGAGCATGCCGAGGGAGAAGTCGGAGGCGATGGCCCGGGCGCCGAGCGTGGTGAAGGCGTCGGTCGAGGTGCCGGTGCCCGCGCCCAGGTCGAGCACGAGCTCGCCGGGGCCCGCGTCGACCGCGGCCGCGGTGGCCTTGCGCCAGAACCGGTCCTGCCCCAGGGAGAGGATGTCGTTCATCAGGTCGTAGCGCCGGGCCGTGCGATCGAACATCGAGGCGACCTCGTGCGGTTGCTTGTCCAGCGAAGCGCGCGTCATGGGTGCAAGCCTAGGCCCGATGGGACAATCCACGGAAAGTGTCATCATGATTACCAAGAGTCTGTTAGAACTTTGCGGGTGCTTGCCAGAACCGTTTCCCCTCCCGTGACGGCCGCCGCGCTGGCCGCCGCCCTGGTCCTGATCCCCGCGGACGCCTCCGCCGCGGGCACCGTCGAGCACCGCCGGGTGGTCTCCGCCGACCCCGTGGACACCACCCCGCACGTGCTCGACGGGATCGTCAACGCCATCGCCCTGGTGGGCGGCACGGTGGTGGTCGGCGGCTCGTTCAGCGAGGTGCGGGACGCCGGGAGCAGCCGGGTTCTGGAGCGCGCCAACATCTTCGCCTACGACCTGGCCACCGGGCGGATCCTGCCGGACTTCGCCCCCGAGCTCGACGGCCCGGTCAACGCCCTGGCCGCGGGGGCCTCCGGCACCGTCTACGCGGGCGGCGCGTTCACGGAGACCGACGGGGCCGGCACCCGCCGGCTGGTCCGGCTCCGGCTCGCCGACGGGACCCGGGTGCCCGGCTTCCGCGCCCAGGCCGAGGGCGGCACGGTGACCAGCCTCGTCCGCAGCGGTTCCCATCTCTACGCGGGCGGGGACTTCACCCGAGTCGGAGGCGTCCGCCGCACCGCGCTGGCACGGCTGGACGCCGCCACCGGGGCGGTGGACCCGGCCTTCTCGATCACACCGGGCGCCCCCCGCGGTTCCCGGGTCAAGGTGTACGCCATGGCGCTGGCCGGGGACCGCCTCGCGGTCGACGGCGGCTTCGGCACCCTCGACGGGCTCTCCCGGCCCCAGCTCGGCCTCATCGACGTCGGCTCGTCCCCCGCGAAGGTCGCGGACTGGCGGACCGACGCCTACGCCCCGGAGTGCAAGCCGGACTTCCCCAGCTACGTCAGGGGCCTGGACTTCGCCCCCGACGGGAGCTACTTCGTGGTCGTCACCAGCGGCGGGGCGGGCAGCGCGGGGAAGCTGTGCGACAGCGCCGCGCGGTTCGAGACGCGCGCCCGGGGCACCACCCGCCCGACCTGGGTCAACTACACCGGCGGCGACACGCTCTACTCGGTCGCGGTGACCGGTGCCGCGGTCTACGTGGGCGGCCACCAGCGCTGGCTGGACAACCCGCGCGGCCGCGACTCGGCGGGGCCGGGGGCCGTCTCCCGGCCGGGGATCGGCGCGATCCACCCGGTCACCGGCAAGGCCCTGCGCTGGAATCCCACCCGGGACCGCGGAATCGGCGTCAAGGCGTTTCTCGCCCACCGGGGAGGGCTACTCGTTGGTAGCGACACAACCCGGCTCGGCCGCGAGTACCATGCCCGGATCGGCATGTTCCCGTTGCCGTGACATTCGGTGTTTTCAGCGATTCTTGGCGATTCGCGCGCTCAGCGCGTCTCGCTGCCTGGACAGCAGGACGTAGCTGGCCAGGCCGCTGACGAGGAATGACACGACCAGCAGCAGGAAAGGCTCACGGAGCCCGAGCAGGTAGAGCACGCCTGCGGTGACCGCCAGCAGGCCGATCCGCGACGCGGTGTAGACGAAAGCGGGATGCACGACATCGAGGCTACGTCACGATGGCCGTGCCGCCGCGGGCGGGCGGGTGCCATCGAGGCAAAGGCGTCTTGACCGGCGCTGTCACGAACCACCGAGAGCGCTCTTCGCATCCGACGCGAGCACTGCTAGTGTTCCCACCAGATCAGTTACGTAAAGAAACACCCACGAGAGCCTCAAAGAGGCTCTATCATATAACAATCGGGCAGTCAGTCGATAACAACCCGTGATCTTTGTTCAAAAGCACGGATAAATCAGGCTTCGCTCGGCACACTGGTTACCTGTCCGCCCGCTGGCAGGAAGCGGGATGCGAGGGGGAGAGATTGTGGAGAGTAGCAGCGAGCGTCTGCTGACACCTGGAGAGGTTGCCGCCCTCTTCCGGGTCGACCCAAAGACGGTGACGCGCTGGGCCGCGGCAGGCCGCATCAGCAGCATCCGTACCCCCGGAGGGCACCGGCGTTTCCGCGAGTCGGAAGTGCACGCCCTTCTCCGCGGTGAGGACGTCCTGACGGCCGAACGGCCGGCGGGCGAGTCCCCCCGCGTCTGACGACGCCGCCGCACGACGTCGCACCATCGGTGATCCTGCGCGTCTTACCCGGAAGCCGCAGGGTCACCATGGAGTCGCCACAGGGTGGGCATGGTGTCACCCCGAGGTGACACAGAGGCTCCCCGGCGTGCCTCAGTCGTCCTGCTCCGCCTTGAAGGCCAGGAACTCCCGCTCCAGTTCGTCGTTCTCCTCCAGCCAGCGACGCCGTCGCCGTGCGATCTCCTCCTCGGTGAGCGACTCGGGCAGCCAGCGGTCGTACTCCGGATCCCCCGGTGAGAGCTCCACGTACGCGTTGCCGATCAGACGCCCGTCTTCGCTGATCAGGCTCTGCGGCACGCGCAGGGTCCCGTCAGCGAGCCGGATGACGTACATCCCAGATCACCTAGATTCCGTAGCGCCGGTTGAAGAACAGCATGACAGTGAGCGCCATCCGCGTGTCCCCGCTCAGCATGTCCACCAGGGCGGGACGCTGCCGGGAGGCGATGGCGGCGAAGGCGTCGGCGAAGAACTCCCTGCGCCCCAGGACACCCGGCTGCAGGTGGAAGCCCGAGGCCAGGACCGGCACGCACTGCTCGTAGAGTGCGGTGAACTCCGGGGAGTCCGACACCCAGTCTCCGTGGGGCGCGTCCACGTCGTCCAGGGCGTGCCCGATCTCGTGCATCATCACGTCGGGGGTGGGTGAGGGCCTGTCCCCCACCACGACCTTGCGGTCGCCGTAGGCCCCGGCGCAGATGTCCCAGGTCGCCCGGCCCGACGGCAGCGGCGCGCCCCGCAGGTATCCCATGTCGTCCAGGTCGGGCACGCCGCCCGCGCCGACGTAGATGCCCTCCAGGCCGTCGGCCAGCTTGGCCTTGAGCCGGTCCGGCAGCCGGGCGAGGCTCTCCACGGCGGCCACGACCTCCGGAGACGGCGGCCCCTCGCGCACGTCCCACTGGCGGTGCAGCACGCGCTCCAGCGCCCCGCAGTGCCGCAGGCCGTCGCCCAGGTCCGGGGCCTCGGGGGGGTTCGGCCGGGCCCGCGGCCGCTCGTGCTCCAGCTCGAAGTCCCGCCAGGTGTACTGCGGGCGGTCGGCGGGGACGGGCCTGCCCGGCCGCCGCTCCGGCCCGCGGAGGACCTCCCTCGGCGCCTCCCGGAACAGCTCCCGGGGAACCGGCGGGTCGGACGCCTCCCGCGGCGCCGCCTGGCCGGGCGTCCGCCGGACCACGCCCTCGCCGCCGCGGCGCGGTGCCTCCCGCTGCCACCACCGGCGCCGGTGCCGGCCCCTGTCCGTGCTCACCCTGCCCGCCCGCGCGAATGCGCCATCACGCGCTCCTGTCGGAAAACGGCAACGGGACCTATCCGTACGGGGTCCTACCGTACGACGGGGATCTTCTCCGCGCATCCCCCGGAGGGCGTCTCTGGCTCCGGCCGCCCCCGCGATGGCTTACAGTGCGGGCATGTCCGTGCTTCTCGGTCTGGCCGTCCTCGCCTTCTGGCTCTACTGCCTCTTCGACGTCATCACCACTCCGGACGAGGAGGTCAGAAACCTCCCCAAGATCCTGTGGGTGCTCGTCGTGGTGCTCCTGGCCATGATCGGCGGCCTGTTCTGGCTGCTGCTCGGCCGCCCCCTCGGGCCCCGCGCCCCGCGCGCCTTCCTCCCGCCGGAGCCCCCGGGCCCCCGCCCGCAGGCCCCGCGCGGCCCCGACGACGACCCGGACTTCCTGCGGGACCTCGATCGGCGCCTGCGCGAGGAGGACTGACCCGGCCCGCTACGGCACCTCGGCGTAGGAGTGCAGGCCGTCGATGAAGAGGTTCACCCCGATGAGGTTGAACAGCAGGCACGCGAAGCCCACGAGCTGCACGATCATCGCCGCCCGGCCCTTCCAGCCGGCGGTCGCGCGGGCGTGCAGATAGCCCGCGTAGACGATCCAGGTGATGAACGCCCAGATCTCCTTGGGGTCCCAGCCCCAGTAGCGGCCCCACGCCTTGTCCGCCCAGAGCGCGCCGGCGATGACGGCGAAGGTCCAGATCGGGAAGCCGATCACGATGGCCCGGTGCGCCACCCGCTCCAGCTCCTGCCGGGTCGGCAGGTGGTCGGCGGCGTCGTGCCGGATCAGGTAGATGACGCCGCAGGCACCGGCCACGATGAACAGGCCGCTGGCGAGGATGGCCGCCGAGACGTGGATCGCGATCCAGTAGGAGTTCAGCGCCACCATCGCCGGAGCGGTCTCCACATGCCAGGAGTGCACCGCGTACCCCAGGCCGAGCCCGGCCGCGCCCGTGATGAAGGAGCCCAGGAAGCGCACCGGGTAGCGCAGCTGCATCAGCAGGAAGGCGCCCACGGCCGCCAGGCACATGGCGACCATGAACTCGTACAGGTTGCCCCACGGCCACCGCTCCGCGGCCAGGCCCCGGGTCACCAGGGAGCCGGCGTTCGCCACGAGGCCGGCCCAGCTGAGCACGGTCGCGGCCGTCCCGGACTTCAGCACCCAGCCGGACGGCGTCCCGGCCGGGGCGCCGCCCTCCGCCGCGGGCTCCTCCGTACCGGTCCCGTCCGCCGCGGCGGACGGGACGGGCCCGGAGGCCGGGTCGGAGCCCGCCTCCCCGGCGGCCGCCGCAGGGGAGGCGCCGACCGCGGCGAGCGCGGGCTCGGCCCGTTCCCCGGCGGCCGCGCCCCGGGCCGGCGCCCGGTTGAAGGCGAGATCCAGCGCGTACCCGATCATCGCGAGGGCGTAGAGCAGCACCGTCACCAGGATGAGCTGGTCGCTCAGCGCGGCGAGAGCGGTATCGACCTCAGCGGTCATCCTTCACTCCAGGGTTGGAACCGTGATTCAGGGCGGCGACGATCCCGGCGAACTCCTCGCCGAAGTCACCGCCTTCGGTGCGGGTGAGGCCGCCCGCCTCGGCGGCGCCGTCGCCGACGCGCACCCACACGCGGCGGCGCCGGACGGTCAGGGAGAGCACCAGCGCGACGGTGGCCACGGCCGCGGAGACCAGCGCGGGCAGCCGGCCGGGGTCGTGGGTGATCTGCAGGGCGATCCACTCCTTGATCCCGGTGAACTCGACCGTGCCCATGCCGTCCGGCAGCCGGAGCTTCTCCCCGACCTGGAGCGGGTCGGCCTTCATCACCAGCGGCTTCATCTCCTTGAGGATCTCCGCCGGGATCTCGTAGACCGACTGCGGGCGGCCGTTCCCCATGCCGAGGTCGCCGGCGAAGGCGCCGTACACCTGCGCGACCGGGTTGACCGCGCCGGGGAAGGCCGACGTCCACTCCCCGTCGTGCGTCCGGACCGCGGTGGGCAGGAAAGCGATCATGAGGCCGAGCTGCTCGGGCAGGGCGTCGGGGACCTTGACCACGCACTCGGAGGCGAACGTCGCCGGTTGCGCGGCCAGGCACGGGACCGCCCCCTCGAAGGCGACCTGCCCCTTGCCGTCGGTGACCTTGAAGGTGGGCGCGTAGCCGTGGTCGATCAGGTAGGTCAGGGTGCCGTTCACGTCGAGCGGCTCGTTCACCTTCAGCTCGTACGTCCGCTCCGCCGCCCCCGGCGCGTCGCTCACCGCGAGCCTCGCCGAGTAGTCCAGCGCCTGCCCCCGCTTGGGCCCCTGGGCGATGTAGGTGGCCTGGAAGTCCTCCAGCGTGAACGAGAACGGCTCCAGCGACTCGGCGTTCACCTGCTGGCCGGGCAGGTAGCGGTCGTAGGCGGCGACGGTGTTGGCGAATCCGGCGCCCTCCACGACCAGCACGTTGCCGCGGTAGCCGTACAGCGCGCCGGTCCCGATCGCGACCAGCAGGCCGACCAGCGCGGCGTGGAACAGCAGGTTGCCGGTCTCGCGCAGATAGCCCTTCTCCCCCGCGACCCAGTCCTGCCCGGTGGTCACCCGGAAGCGGAGCCGGCGCAGCCGCCGGGCCGCCTCCTCGACCGTCAGCGGGCCGTCGAGCACGGCGTGCTGCGGCAGCCGGGACAGGTTGCGCGGCGCCGCGGGCGGCTTCCTGCGCAGCTCCCGCAGGTGCGCCGCGGCGCGCGGGAGCACGCAGCCGATCAGCGAGACGAACAGCAGCAGGTAGACCGCGGCGAACCACGGCGCCTGGAAGACGTCGAACATCCAGAGCCGGTCGAGCCACTCGGCCAGCTGAGGGCTGTCGGCGTAGTACTGCGCGACCTTGGCGTCGGAGACGCCGCGCTGCGGCCAGATCGACCCGGGGACCGAGCCCAGGGCCAGCAGGAACAGCAGGATCAGCGCGGTCCGCATGGAGGTGAGCGTGCGCCAGGCCCAGCGCAGCCAGCCGACCGCGCCCAGCCTCACGGGCCGGACCGCGGTCTTCTCCTCGGGCGTGTCGTCGGTAAGGGTCATCAGATCACCGGCTGGAATCCGCCGATCCACCCCTGCATCGCCGCGACGAGGTCTCCCCAGACGCCGGTGACGAGCAGCAGGCCGACGGCGACCAGCATGGCCCCGCCCACCCGGGTGATCAGCTGCGTGTGGCGGCGGACCGCCTTGAACGTGTGCAGTGCCCTACGGTAGGCCAGTCCGGCCGCCACGAACGGCAGGCCGAGCCCGAGCGCGTAGGCGAAGGCGAGCAGCGCGCCGCGCCCCGCGCTGCCCTCGGTCACGCCGAGCGTGAGCACGACCCCGAGGGTGGGGCCGATGCAGGGGGTCCAGCCGAGGCCGAACACCACGCCGAGCAGCGGCGCCCCGGCGAGCCCGGCGGCCGGGAGCCGGTGGACGCGCACGTCGCGCTGGAGCCCCGGGACGAGGCCCATGAAGGCGAGCCCGAGCACGATCGTGAGCGCCCCGAGCACCCGGGTGATGACCTCGGCGTTGCCGAACAGCACCGCGCCGAGGGTTCCGAAGAGCGCCCCGCCGGCCACGAACACGGCGGCGAAGCCGAGGACGAACAGCACGGTCCCGGCGACCATCCGGCCCCGCCGGGGGTCGGCGCTCATCCCGGTCACGTAGGACAGGTAGCCGGGGACCAGCGGCAGCACGCACGGCGACAGGAACGACACCAGCCCCGCGGCGACCGCGATCGGCAGGGCCAGCGCGAGCGAGCCGCTCGCCACCGTGCTCGCCAGGTCGGCGCTCATCGCGGGCGTCCCGGGCTACTTCTCATCGCTGATCTTCTCGACGGCCGCCAGCAGATCGCTGTACTTGACCGCGCCGAGGGCGCGGGCCGCGATCCGGCCCCGCCGGTCGATGATCAGCGTCGAGGGGATGGCCGCCGGGGGGACCGTGCCCTGGAAGGCGAGCGCGACCTTGCCGGGCTGGTCGTAGATGCTCGGGTAGCCGGGCTGCTCGGTGCGCTCGAAGGCGAGCGCCTGGCTCCTGTCGTCCTTGAAGTCGACGCCGAGGAACTCCACGCCGTCCGCCTTGGTCTTGGCGGCGATGTCCTTCAGCACCGGGGCCTCGGCGCGGCAGGGCGCGCACCAGGAGGCCCAGAAGTTCAGCACCACGACCTTGCCCCTGTGCGCGGCGAGCGAGGCGGTGCCGCCGTCGAGGGTCTCCCCCTCGACCGCGGGGGCGGGCCTGCGTCCGGCCGCCTCGAAGACGGTGACCTTCCCGTCGCCGGCGATGAACCGGGTGTCCCCCGCCTGCGGCTGCGACGCCTGGCTCCCGGCGCATCCGGTCGCCAGTACGGCGAGCAGCACGGCGGCGGCGAGCGGTCTGACGCGCATCGAAGGTGGTCTCCCTCGTACTACAAGCGGTAGAGCAGCAACTCTACCGGCGGGGTCATGCGCCCGGGACGGTGGGGCGCTTGACGAGCGCGGCCGCCGGCTCGGAGTATCCGACGCTGGCCAGCCGGTCGCCCTCGAAGCACAGGCTCGTGACGCTGGCCAGGCCGCACTGGCGGCGGCGGGGGTCGTGCGGGAGCCGCCTGCCCTCGGCCGCGAGCCGGATGATCCAGATGGGGAGCTGGTGGCTGACCAGCACCGCCTCGTGGCCGCGCGCCTCCCTGCGCGCCGACAGGATCGCTCCGCGCATCCGCTCGACCACGTCGGTGTAGCGCTCGCCCCAGGACGGGCGGAGCGGGTTCCACAGGTGGCGGTAGAGGCGGGGGCTGCGGAAGACGCCCTCGCCGCCGCCGACGGAGACGCCCTCGAAGAGGTTGGCCGCCTCGATCAGCCGCTCGTCGATGCGGACCTCCAGGCCGAAGGTCTCGGCGAGCGGGGCCGCCGTCTGCTGGGCGCGCTCCAGCGGGGAGGAGAACAGCGCGACGACGTCGCGCCCGGCCATCGCCTTCGCCACCGCCTCGGCCATCAAGCGGCCGTTCTCCGACAGGTTGTAGCCGGGAAGCCGGCCGTACAGGACGTTGGCGGGGTTGTGGACCTCGCCGTGGCGCAGCAGGTGGATGACGGTGGTCTCAGCCATGGTGCCGTCAGCCTACCCACTGGTAGGCGCAGGTCGCACGGGCGGGTGGGCGGGTGGGCGGGCGACGCCGCGGGCCCCGCGCCGGCGCGGGGCGGGGGCCCGCTCCCGTCCGGCCGCTCCCGTCCGGCCGCTCCGGTGGAGGGGTCAGCTCTCCCCGCGCAGTCCCGCCGAGGCGGCCCTGAGCGCCTCGACCGCGGCGCGGATCGCCGGGCGGCGGGCCGCGTCGGTGCGCCAGAGCGCGTAGATCCGGCGGGTGGGGCGGGGCCGGACCGCCACGGCCCGGACCCCTTCCGGAACGGGGCCGCGGCCGAGGCGGGGCACGATCGCGCAGCCCTGGCCGGCGGCGGTGAGCGCCAGCTGGGTGGGGTATTCGTCCGCCATGCAGGCGATCTCCGGCTCCAGCTCGGCCGCGCGGAGCGTGTAGACCAGCCAGTCGTGGCAGACCGTCCCGGGCGAGCCGCTGATCCACCGCTCCCCGGACAGCTCCGCCAGCTCGATCTCGGCGCGGTCGGCCAGCGGGTGGCCCGCGGGCAGGACCACGTCGGCGACGTCGTCGAAGAGCGCGGCCCGGGAGAGCCCCTCGGGGATGGCCATCGGCCGGTTGACCCAGTCCTGGACGACCGCGAGGTCGAGCTCGCCCCGGGAGACCTCCAGGAGCTGGCGGCCCGGCTCCCGCTCGTGGAGCTGGAGTCTCAGGTCGGGATGGCGCTCCCGCAGCAGGACCAGCGCCTGCGGCAGCAGCCCCCGGGCCGCCGTGGGGAAGGCCCCGATGCTCAGCCGTCCCACGACCGCGCCGCGCAGCGCCTCGAAGTCGGCCTCCGCGGTCTCCACCAGCGCGAGGATGCGCTCGGCGTGGCCGGCCAGGAGCCCGGCGGCGTCCGTCAGCCGCACCCCGCGCCCGTTGCGCTCCAGCAGGGTCGCTCCGGTCTCCCGCTCCAGCTTGGCGAGCTGCTGCGAGACCGCCGACGGGGTGACCATGAGCGCCTCGGCGGCCGCGCCCACCGACCCGTACACGGCCACCGCGTGCAGCGCCTTCAGGCGGTTCAGATCCAGCATGTTAGTGATCCTAAATCAATCGTCCGCTGCACGGAACTCCTGCTGAACGGTCACCCCGCGCCGGCGTGTCCGGGCGTCCGGCCGCGGACGGGCACGCCCGGAGGAGACCCGGGCAGATCCGGGAGGCCCGGGAGGCCCGGCCCGGGGACCGGCGCATCCGGGCGTCCGGCCGCGGACCGGCTCCGCCGGCCGAGGGCGCCGGGACGGGCGGTGCGGCGGACGACCGGATCGGGAGCCGCCTTCCGGAACCCCTAAGGAACCCCGCCGGGCGGCCGAAGAGACGGTACGTCCGCCGACCGGTCCCGGGCGTGGCCCGGATCGCGACGCCCTGCGCACGTGACCTCCACCAACGAACGGGGAGAACGAGAATGCCAGCCACCGCCCGGCTTCTGGGCGCGCTCGCCGCGGTCACGGTGACCGCCGCCGCGGTCACCGCCGGAGTGACCGCCCGCACCTCCGCCTCCCCGGACGACGGACCGGCGGCCGCACCGGCCGCCGCCTCCACGGCCGCATCTGCCGCCTCGCCCTCCGCCTCCCCGGCCCCCGCCGGACGGCCGGACGCCTCCGGGGCCGGGACGCGGGCCTCCGAGCGGACGGATTCCCCCGCGCCCCGCCGGACCTCTCCCGCCCCCGCCGTCGAGGACTGGAAGCCGCGCGAGCCCGTCGGCCTGACCGGCCCGGTCTCCGAGGTCCTCGCCGGGGCGCCGGAGCGCGGGCCGGTCCGCGTCGTCACCTTGACCTCCGACGCCGCCGGAAGGCCGCAGGTGCACGTCACCGTCGCCGAGGACCGCCGGAAGGCCGCCGGCGCCGTGGAGGACGCCCGTGCCGTTCCCGGCGCGCTCGCCGTCGTCGTCGACTCGAAGGCCACCGCCGCGGACACGGGCGCCGCGGACACGAACACCGCGGACACCTCCACCACGGCCGCGGACACCCCCTCGGACCCGGCCGACGACGCCCCCTCCTCCGGGGACACCGCCTCTCAGGACGCCACCGCACCCCCGGCAGAAGACACCTCCCCCCAGGACGCCACCGGGACCGTGCCCGAGGCCACCGGGGCCGCGGGCACGGGCGCCGCGGGCACGGGCGCCGCGGGCACGGGCGCCGCGGAGACCACCGCCGCGGCCCCCGGCACCGCCGTCTCCGCATCGGCGGCCAAGGTGAACGACGCGCTCCGCTCCCGGCAGTGGCCGCTGGACCGGCTCTCCGCGGAGAGCACGTGGGCCTCCGCGACCGGCGCGGGCCAGACCGTCGCCGTCGTCGACAGCGGCGTGGACGGCTCCCACCCGGACCTGGCCGACGCGGTCCTGCCCGGCGTCGACCTGGTGCGGGGCACCGGTGACGGGCACTACGACCCCGACGGGCACGGCACCCACGTCGCCGGCATCATCGCCGCGAAGGCGGGCGACGGCGTCGGCGTCGCCGGTCTCGCCCCCGGCGCGAAGATCCTGCCCGTCCGCGTGCTCGACGAGAGCGGGTCCGGCTGGACCTCAGACATCGCCGACGGCATCTTCTACGCCGCCGACCACGGCGCGACCGTCATCAACCTCTCCCTGGGCGGCCCGGGCGCCGACCCGATCATGGGGGCCGCGGTCGACTACGCCCTCGCCAGGGACGTCGTCGTGGTCGCCGCGGCCGGGAACTCCGGCCAGTCCTGCACGCAGGTCCCCTACCCGATGCCGGGAGAGAACTGCGGCAACCCCGTCAGCTACCCGGCGGCCTTCCGCGGCGTCGTCGGGGTCGCGGCCACCACCTCCGCCGACGCCCGGGCGGTGTTCTCCCAGTACGGCTCCTACGTCGACCTGGCCGCCCCCGGCGTGGACGTCCTGTCCACCGTCCCCGCCCGCCGGTACGCCTCCATGAGCGGCACGTCGATGGCCTCGCCGTACGCCGCAGCGGCGGCGGCGCTGGTCCGCGCGCGGTTCCCGGAGGCGTCGGCCGGCCAGGTGACCGCACGGCTCACCGGCACCGCGCTCGACCTCGGCGCCGCCGGCCGCGACAGCCTCTACGGCGCCGGCCGGATCCGGCCGCTCGCCGCGGTCGCCGACAGCGGCACGCCGTTCCCCCCGGACGCCACCGCCACCGGGCTGGCCCTGTCCGCCTCCAAGGTCACCGCCGGGCAGTCGGTGCGGGCGACCGTCACCGTGCGGACCGCCGTCGGCGCCGGGATCAGCGGCACCGCCCGGCTGTGCAGCCGCAGGACCACCGCCTCCGCCTACCGGTGCGCCACCGTGCCCGTGCGCAGCGGCACCGGCACCGCGTGGCTGCGCGCCGACGCCGGGACCTACGCCTACGCGCGGTTCACCGGTACCGCGACCGCGGCCGCGAGCACCAGCCGGACCGCGCGCGTCGGCGCGCGGCCGAAGGTCGTGGTGCGCGGCGGCGAGAAGAAGGTGACCCTCCGGGTCTACCAGCCGCAGCGGCAGCGGGTCTCGGTGCAGCGGTACCGCAAGGGGAAGTGGCGCACCGTCAAGCGGGTCACCGCCGCCCGCGCCTCCGCCTACACCGTCCGCAGGCTGCCCCGCGGCACCTACCGGATCGTGGTGCCCGCCACCCGCGACCTGCTCGCGGTGACCTCCGGGAAGGTCCGCGTCCGCTGACCCGCCGCGCCCCCGGCCACGCGGCGCCCGCCGTCCCCGGCCCTGCGGCGCCCGCCGCTCCCCTCGGCCCGGCGCGTCTCCTCCCTCCAGGATGAGGGAGGGGGAACATGGACAGAGGCGACGGAAGAGATCCGAATGCACACACAGGGCGACGGAGACGATGGCACGGTGACCGACGTGGCAAGCACGCTCGGCTACTGGCCGGCTCCCCTCCCTGGGGACGGACGGCGGACGACCTCGACCGTCCGCCGTCGGAGGGACCGAACGGCGAGCCCGGCTTCTTCAAGCACGTCGAACTGATCGATGGAGCCCTCGTCTTCATGTCCCCCAGAAGCGCTTCCACGAGCGCGCCCTGCTCGGCCTCCGTGTCGTCCTGAACGCACAGGCCCCCGCGTCCCCCAGCGCCATGATGCGGATGGACGTCAAGCTCGGGCACCGGATGCGGCCCTGCCCGGACGTGCTCGTCGTCGACGCGGCGGCGGCCGAGGACGACGAGCGCACCCACTGCGTCCCCGGCGAGGTGCACCTCGTCGTCGAGGTCGCCTCCCCCGAGTCCGAGGACCGCGACCGCAGGACCGCGCCGTTCCGCTACGCCGAGGCGGGCATCGCGCACTTGTGGCGGGCCGAGGGCCACGACGGCAAGCCCGCCGTCCACGTCTACGAACTCGACCCGGCCACCCGCGCCTACGGCCTCACCGGCATCCACCGCGGCCGGCCGGCCGTGCCCGTGCCGTTCCCCATCGACGTCGACCTGGACAAGCTGCCCCGGTGGAGCCCCGGGTCAGGACGCCTGGGCGGCGGCCTTGGCGGCGATCGGGAGGGCCTCGGCGATCCGGGTCAGGGCCTCGTCGTCATGGGCCGCCGACAGGAACCACGCCTCGTAGGCCGAGGGCGGCAGATAGACGCCCTGCTCCAGCATCGCGTGGAAGAAGGCCCGGTAGGCGGCGGTGTCCTGCTTCTGCGCCCCGGCGAAGTCGGTGACCCGCTCGTCGGTGAAGAAGATCGAGAACAGGTTGCCCGCGCGCTGGAGCCGGTGCGGCACCCCGGCGGCGGCCAGCGCGTCGGCGGCGGCGCGCCCGACGACCAGGGCCGCGGCGTCGACCCGGTCGTAGACCTCGTCGTCGCAGGCGCGCAGGGTCGCCAGGCCCGCGGCGCAGGCCAGCGGGTTACCGGACAGGGTGCCGGCCTGGTAGACCGGCCCCTCCGGGGCGAGCTGGGCCATCACGTCGGCCCGGCCGCCGAACGCGGCGGCGGGCAGGCCGCCGCCCATGACCTTGCCGAAGGTCATCAGGTCGGCGTCCACCGGGTCCAGGCCGTACCAGCCGGAGCGCGAGACGCGGAAGCCGGTGAGCACCTCGTCGACGATCAGCAGCGCGCCGTGCGCGGTGCACAGCTCGCGGAGCTTGGCGTTGAACCCCTCCAGCGGCGGGACGACGCCCATGTTCGCCGGGCACGCCTCGGTGATGACGCAGGCGATCTGGTCGCCGAAGGCCGCGAACGCCTCGCTCACCGCCTCGACCGAGTTGTACGGCAGGACCACGGTGTCGGCCGCCGAGGCGCCGGTCACGCCGGGGGTGTCGGGGAGCCCGAAGGTGACCAGGCCGGAGCCGGCCGAGGCGAGCAGGGCGTCCACGTGCCCGTGGTAGCAGCCGGCGAACTTCACGATCTTCGAGCGGCCGGTGAAGCCGCGGGCCAGCCGTACGGCGGACATGGTGGCCTCGGTGCCCGAGCTGACCAGGCGGACCTTCTCCACCGGGGCGATCCGGGCGACGATCTCCTCGGCGAGCTCGACCTCGCCGGGCGTCGCCGTGCCGAACGAGGTGCCGCCCGCCAGGGCCTCGGTCAGCGCCTCGACCACGGCCGGGTGGCGGTGACCGAGGATCATCGGCCCCCAGGAGCAGACCAGGTCGACGTAGCGGTTGCCGTCGACGTCGGTGATGTACGGCCCCTGGCCGGAGGCCATGAAGCGGGGCGTGCCGCCGACGGCGCCGAAGGCGCGGACCGGGGAGTTGACACCCCCCGGGACGATCTCGCGGGCGCGGGCGAACAGGTCCTCGGAGTTCTCAGTACGGCTCACCGTCCCAGATTACGGGCCCCGGGAGCCGCTCCCCGCGCCGACGCCCGCACGGCGGGCGCGGTCCTACTCGCAGACGTCGGCGAGCCGGTCGAGGACGCGGAGCGGGTCGGGCAGCGGGCGGCCGTCCGGGGGGCGCAGCCACGAGGCGGTCCCGCCGCCCGGCAGCGAGGAGGGCGGGGCCAGGACGTAGCTGTCACGGCAGTGCCAGCGCAGGCCGGGCATCTCCTCGATGGTCGAGGGACCGTAGTCGAGCGGGCAGGACCACCACTCGTCCTCGTCGTCGGAGACGTTGCGGGTGGCCACATAAAACAGCACCCGGTCGCCGTTCTCGGCGACCGGGCCCGATGCGCATCCGGTGGAGTCCATGGCGGCGAGCGCCGCGAGCCCCGCCTCGCGGGGTACGTCGAAGACGTCGAAGACCCGCCCGGTGGGCAGGACCACGTTCGCCTCCGGGTCGACGCCCCACCAGTGGGACAGCAGCGCGGGGTCGGTGGTGGCCTGCATCTGCCAGGCGCGCGAGAGCGGATGGCTGCCCTGGTCGGGGCAGCCGACGCGGTCGCAGGAGCAGGCGCGCGGCCCGTCGTGGAGCGGCCGGGCCCCCGGGCAGCTGGCCCAGCCGAGCGCGGCGTACTCCAGCACGGACTTGATCATCTGCTGTTTCGGATGGCTCCGCCGCTTACCACGACGAGCCAGTGATACCCCCACCATGGTGTCCTCCGTTGTCCGCGGCCCCACGCCATCCCGGATGCGATGACATATCCACATTCTCGTTCATCAAGGACGGCATTCAGCAGGGTCTTCGCCACCTGGGACACATCCGCACCGGTTCTTGAACTCTAACGCACCCGATTCACCGCTCCGCGGCGAATCCCCAGTTGTGGACATGTGCGAAGCATCTCACCGGACGGGGAGACACCGGTCGTCAGCGCAACCGCCGGGCCACCTCGGTCGCCCAGTAGGTGAGGATCGTGTCGGCCCCGGCGCGGCGGATCGCGACCAGCGACTCCATGATCGCCCGGTCGCGGTCGACCCAGCCGTTCGCCGCCGCGGCCTCGATCATGGCGTACTCCCCGCTGACCTGGTAGGCCGCGACCGGGACGTCCACCGCGTCGCGCACCTGGCGCAGGATGTCGAGGTAGGCCAGGGCGGGCTTGACCATCACCGCGTCGGCGCCCTCGGCGAGGTCCAGCCGGACCTCGCGCAGCGCCTCGCCCACCGGACCGGCCGGGTCCTGCTGGTAGGCGTTGCGGTCGCCGAACTTCGGCGCGCACTCGGCGGCGTCGCGGAAGGGGCCGTAGAACGCCGAGGCGTACTTCACCGAGTAGGCCATGATCGGGATATGTGCGAAGCCCGCGCCGTCCAGGGCCGCGCGGATGGCGCCGACCTGGCCGTCCATCATCCCGCTGGGCGCGATGACCTGCGAGCCCGCCCGGGCCTGGGCCACCGCGGCGGCCGCGTAGCGCTCCAGGGTCGCGTCGTTGTCGACCTCCCCGTCGGGGGTGAGGACGCCGCAGTGCCCGTGGTCGGTGAACTCGTCCAGGCAGGTGTCGGTCATGACCACCACCTGGTCGCCGAGGTCGGAGACCAGGTCGGCGACCGCCTTCTGGACGATGCCCTCGGGGTCGTCGGCCGCCGAGCCGCGCGCGTCCTTGACCGCGGGGATCCCGAACAGGATCAGCCCGCCGACGCCCGCCTCGGCCGCCTCGTGGGCCGCCTTGCGCAGCGAGTCGCGGGTGTGCTGGAAGACGCCGGGCATCGAGCCGATGGGCTGCGGCTCGTCGACGCCCTCCTTGACGAACATCGGCAGGACCAGGTCGGCCGGGTGCAGCCGGGTGCCGGCGACCATCCGGCGCATCGCCGGGCTGCGGCGGAGCCGGCGCGGGCGCACGGCAGGGAACTGGGCGGTCATGTCTCTCCCCCTCCCCCCGGCCACGGGGTGTCACCGGCCGGAGGACGTTATTCGGTTGGCCCGCCGCCGCGGCGGCGGTGCCGCGGGCGCCCCGGTCCGGGGTGCCCGCGGCGGTCTCGGGTCATGCGGGTCAGGCCTCACCCGCTCACTTGCGGCGGCGGGCGCCGCGCCGGTTCTGGGACGGCCTGCGGGGAACCTCGCCGGCCGCCAGCGCGGCCTGCCTCAGCTTCGCACCGTACTCCGCCAGCCCGGCCGCGAGGGCCGAAACCGAGGCGGTGTCGGCCATCACGTCGACGCGGAGGCCGAACTCCTCGGCCGTCTTCGCGGTCTGCGGGCCGATCACCGCGATGACCGTGACGTTGTGCGGCTTGCCCGCGATGCCGACCAGGTTGCGCACCGTGCTGGAGGAGGTGAACAGCACCGCGTCGAAGCCGCCGCCCTTGATGGCCTCCCTGACCGGGGCCGGCGGCGGCGCCGCCCGCACGGTCCGGTACGCGGTGACGTCGTCGCACTCCCAGCCGAGCTCGGTCAGGCCCGCCACCAGCGTCTCGGTGGCGATGTCGGCCCGGGGCAGCAGGACCCGGTTGATCGGGTCGAGCATGGAGTCGTACGGCGGCCACTCGGCCACCAGGCCCTCCGACGACTGCTCGCCCGAGGGCGTCAGGTCCGGCTTGACGCCGAACTCCACCAGGGCCCGCGCGGTGGCCTCGCCCACCGCGGCGACCTTCAGCCCGGCGAAGGCCCGGGCGTCGAGCCCGTACTCCTCGAACTTCTCGCGGACCGCCTTGACCGCGTTCGCGCTGGTGAACGCCACCCACTCGTAGCGGCCGGTGACCAGGCCCTTGATCGCCCGGTCCATCTGCTGCGGGGTCCGGGGCGGCTCCACGGAGATCGTCGGCACCTCCTCGGGCACCGCGCCGTAGGAGCGCAGCTGCTCGACGAGGCCGGCGGACTGCTCCTTGGTCCGGGGGACGAGCACCCGCCAGCCGAACAGCGGCTTGGTCTCGAACCACGACAGCCGCTCGCGCATGCCGACCGCCTCGCCGACCACGATCAGCCCGGGCTCGGTCATCCCCGCGTGCTTGAGGTCGGGCGCCATCCGCCCGAGGGTGGTCGCCACGGTGTACTGCTCCGTGGTGGTGCCCGCGCTGCTGATCGCGACCGGCGTGGTGTCCGGCCGCCCGGCGGCGACCAGCGCCTTGCCGATCGCCACGGCCTCGGCGATCCCGTTGTAGATCACCAGCGTGCCGGCGCTCGCCGCGTGCGTGCTCCAGTCGTCGACCACGGCCGCGTCCACGACCCGGAACTCGGGCACCGACGTGGCGGCCGGGATGCCGGCGTAGGCGAGCACCGCCGTCGCCGGGGGCACGCCCGGCACGATCTCGAAGTCGACCTCCGCCTCGGCGCAGGCGGCGACCTCCTCGGTGACGGAGGAGAAGAACATCGGGTCGCCCGCGCAGAGCCGGACGACGTGCCTGCCCGCCTTGGCCGCCGCGACGGCCCTGCGGGCGGCGTCCTCCTCGGCGGCGTCGACGACCTCGACGCCCTCGCGGCAGTGGCGCAGCAGCGAGCCGTACGCCTCCTGGTCGAGCACGACGGCGTCGGCCCGGGAGAGCAGGTCCGCCCCGCGCAGCGTGAGCAGACCCTCGTCACCGGGTCCGGCGCCCACGAAGGCGACGAAACCGGCCGGGTGCCCGAAGGTGGTGCTTCCGGAGCTCAATGCGGCTGCTCCCCCATCAACGTGCCGGCCCCTTCGGCGATCATCTCGGCCGCGAGGTCGCGTCCGAGATCCATGGCCGTCGAAGAGGGTCCGGCGGTGGACTTGCGCACCGCGTGCCCGCCGTCGATGGCGACGACGGCCGCGGTCAGGTTCAGATCGTGCCCGCTGACGGCCGAGTACGCACCCACCGGGGCGGCGCAGCCGGCCTCCAGGGCGTTCAGCACCGCGCGCTCGGCGGTCACGGCGGCGCGCGTCGCGGCGTCGTCGAGCACGCCCAGCAACTCGATCAGGTCGGTCCGGTCGGCCCGGACCTCCACGGCCAGCGCGCCCTGCCCGGGAGCGGGGAGCATCTCGTCGACCTCGAAGAGCTGGGCGATCTCGGCCTCCCGGCCCAGCCGCCGGAGCCCGGCCGCGGCCAGGACGACGCCCTGCAGCTCACCGGAGGTGACCTTGCCGATGCGGGTCTCGCCGTTGCCCCGGATCGGCACGCACTCGATGTCCGGGCGGAGCATGCGCAGCTGCGCGATCCGGCGCGGCGAGCCCGTGCCGATCTTCGAGCCGGGCGGCAGGTCGGCCAGCTTCGCCCCGGCGACCAGGGCGTCCCGGTGGTCGTCGCGCGGCGGGATCGCGGCCAGGGCGATGCGCGGGTCGGGGGTCGTGGGCAGGTCCTTGAGCGAGTGGACCGCGAAGTCGACCTCGCCCTCGATCAGCTTGTCGCGCAGCGCGCTGACGAAGACGCCGGTCCCGCCCATCTGCGCCAGGTCGCCCTTGGTCACGTCACCGTAGGTGGTGACGCCGACCATCTCCACGGCCCGGCCGGTCAGCTCGGTGAAGCGGGCCGCCACCAGCCCGGACTGCGTCGTCGCCATGAGGCTCCGACGCGTCCCCATCCTCAGGGGTCCCGTCATCGGTCCACCTCCATGTCGATCGTCTCGACGCGCCTGACCGCGTCGGGCACCTTCGGATCCAGATTGAACAGCTCGCGCAGCGCTTCCGCATAATGATCGCCCGCCGGGGACGCCGCGAGCTGTTTGACACGCACGGTGGGCTCGTGGAGCAGCTTGTCGACCACGCGCCTGACCGTCTGCGCGACCTCGTCGCGGAGGCGGCCCTCGATCTCCGGGACCCGGGAGACGAGCCGGCCCAGCTCCGCCTCGACCACGCCGGCCGCCTTGCTCCGCAACGCGACCACGGTCGGCGTCACACGGGCGGCGCGCTCGGCCGTCAGATAGGCCGCCACCTCTTCGGAGACCAGCCCGCGCACCGCGGCGACCGCGGCCGCCCGGCCGCCGTCGTCGACGCCCGCGATCTCGCCGTTCTGCATGGACTCCAGGTCGACGAGCGTGACGCCGGGCAGCCGCCGCACGGCGGGGTCCACGTCGTGCGGGAGGGCCAGGTCGAGGATGAACACCGTGCGGGGCGTCACCATGTCTGCGGTGACGACCACGTCGGTGGCACCGGTGCAGGAGATCACCAGGTCGGCCTCGGCGAGCTCCGCGGTCAGGTCGCCGAACTCCGCCGCCCGCCCGCCGACCGTCTGCGCCAGCCGCAGCGCGCGCTCGTGGGTGCGGTTGACCACCACGATGTCGGTGACGCCCTCCCGCCGGAGGGTCGCCGCGGACAGCGCGCTCATCGAGCCGGCACCGACCACCAGCGCCCGCTTGCCCTGGATCGGGCCGAGGGCGCGCTCGGCGAGCCGCAGGCCCACGCCGACGAGGGAGGCTCCCGCCCGGTCGATGCCCGTCTCGGCGTGGGAGCGCTTGCCGACGCGGAGCGCCTGCTGGACGAGCTCGTTGAGCGTCGCGCCGATCGTGCCCTGCTCCTGGGCGAGCTTGAGCGCCTGGCGGACCTGGCCGAGGATCTGCCCCTCGCCGATGACCATCGAGTCGAGGCCCGCGGCGACCGAGAACAGGTGCTCGACGGCCCGGTCCTCGTAGTGCACGTACAGGTGCGGCGCGAGCTGCTCCATGGGGACGCCCGAGTGCACGCTGAGCAGCGCGGACACCTCGCTCACCACGGCGTGGAACCGGTCCACGACCGCGTAGACCTCGACCCGGTTGCAGGTCGAGACGATCATCGCCTCCGCGACGCACTCGCTCCGCTCCACGTCGTGCAGGAGCTTGGTCAGCGCGTCACCGGAGACGGACACCCGCTCCAGGAGCGCCACCGGCGCCGTGCGGTGGCTCGTGCCGACGACGAGGACGCTCATGAGCGCCCCCCTCGCCGCGGCCGGAACGCGCCGGGCACGCCGCGGGCCGCGGAGCGGCGCCGTCCGCCCCGGTCCTGTCTCGCCATCTGTGAACTCACAGGTCCACCGCCTCGGGCCATTCCTCGGCCATCGCGGGCCCCCCAGTCATCCGATCCGTCTTGCGTTGCTCGTGGAACGCGAGGATCTGCAGTTCGATCGACAGGTCGACCTTACGGATGTCGACCCCCTCAGGCACGGACAGCACGACGGGGGCGAAGTTCAGGATGCTCGTGACGCCCGCGGCGATGACCCGGTCGGCCACCTGCTGGGCCGCCGCCGCCGGTGTCGCGAGCACCACGATCGACACTCCCCGCCGCCTGATCACGGTTTCCAACTCGTCGATGTGCTCGACGTCCAGTCCTGCGATGTGGTCGCCCACCACGTCGGGGTCGGCGTCGAGGAGCGCGGCGATCCGGAACCCGCGGGAGACGAAGCCGCCGTAGTTGGCGAGCGCCCGGCCGAGGTTTCCGACGCCGATGATGGCCACCGCCCAGTCCTGGGTCAGGCCCAGCTCCCGGGAGATCTGGTAGATGAGGTACTCGACGTCGTAGCCGACCCCGCGCGTGCCGTACGAGCCCAGGTGCGACAGGTCCTTGCGGAGCTTGGCGGAGTTGACGCCGGCGGCGTGCGCCAGGTCCTCCGAGCTCACGGTCGCCAGGCCCCGCTCCGACATGCCGTTGAGCGCACGCAGATACAGCGGCAGTCTGGCGACGGTCGCCTCGGGAATGCCACGTTCGCGAGGTTGGGACAGTCGGCGGATCACGTGCCGGAGCTCCAGAGGGACAGGCGGCCGGCGCGGCCCGGACGCGACGGATGACGAGATGAGGCCACTGTCATCCAGGTTAGTCCCTTTGTGAACCGGTGCACAAAGTGGGTGCACCGGTTGTGGCGAAGTCGACACCGCCCATCGGGGCTCGGCGCGCCGGCGGCCCGGCCGCCGCCGCACGGGCGGCTCCGCCGTCCGTGCCGGACGGCGGCGCCCTCCCGCGGGACGCTCCCGGGGAGAGGTCCGGGCGCGGCGGGGATCGGTTAGCGTTGCGGCATGGCACCGCAGGACCACCGCATCACCTTGCTGGGCAAGCCCGGCTGCCACCTGTGCGACGACGCCCGCGCCGTGATCGAGCGGGTCGCGGCGGAGCTGGGCGTCCCCTGGGAGGAGCGCGACATCACCGCCTCCGAGGAGGACCACGCGAAGTACTGGGAGATGATCCCGGTCACCCTCGTCGACGGCGTGCAGCACGACTTCTGGCGCGTCGACGAGGCCCGCCTGCGCGCCGCGCTCGGCGCCTGAGCCCGGCCTGTCCCGTCCCGGCGTCAGATCTTGAAGGCGGTCGGCAGCGGGATCACCTTGGCGGTGTTCACGTTGAGCTCGATGACGTTGGCGGCGAGCACCATGCTCTGCCGCTGGGCGACGAACCGCTCCATGTGGGGCTGGCTCTGGTGCTCGGTGTAGGCGACCTCGTCCCGGTAGATCTCGTAGACGATGCGCTGGAGCGGCGCCGACTTCACCGAGTGGCAGGCGTAGATCAGGGTGTCGGGCTCGCTGCGCCGGACGGCCTCCACCGTCTCCTCGGCCAGCCGGTCGAACGCCTCGCCGGTCCCGTCGATCAGGGTGAACACCGTCAGCAGGCCGTAGATGCCGGGGGAGAGCCGGACGGGCTCGCCCGCGCCCGCGGGCGCTCCGGGCGCCGCCCCCGAGCGGCCGGAGGCGGCCGGGGCGCCGAACGCCTCCTCGGCGGACATCGGGCGGCGTCCGCCGAAGGCCTCCTCCGCGGGCATGGGGCGCGAGGCCCGGCTCCGGGTGCCGGGGGCGCCGTACTCGTTGAGCGGGATGTCGTACTCCCCCGTGGCCGGGCCCCCGGCGGACGGCAGGCCGAACTCCCCGGTCGAGGGGCCGGTGGAGGGGGTCATGCCGAACTGACCGGTGCGCGGCGGCGGCTGGGTGAACTCGTGGTCCCCGGCGGGCTGGCCCGGGATCGGCATGCCGTACTCGCCGGCCATGAACATGCCGGTGGCGGGGCCGCCGAACGGGTCGTCCGCGGCGGGGCGGCCGTCGGGGTCGCCGGCCGGGCGGCCGATCGGGTCGCCGGTGGCCGGGCCCTGCCCGCGCATGCGCGCCGCGTAGTCGACGTCCTGCTCGCCCGCGCGGTACTCGGCGACGAGGTCGCCGAGGCCCGACCGGCGCGGGGACGGCGCGGCGGGCACGCCCGAGGGCTGCTCGGGCGTCGTGCGGCGGCCCGCGACGGGGACGTCCTGCGGTATCGGGCGGCGGCTCGGCCGCTCCTCCCAGTCGTCCTCGAAGTCCTCCTCGTCCTCGTCCTCGTAGGGCGCGAGGGGCCGGAGCACGACGTACCAGACGGCGGCGGCGACCAGCAGGTGCAGCACCACCAGGAGCAGGCCCGGGGCCCCGAGGGCGGAGGCTCCGGCGAGCGCCAGCCCGGTCGGGGCGAGCACGCCGAGTGCGTGCAGGTTGTCGGTGTCGTAGTCGTCGCCGTCGCGCCGCCAGCGCAGGACCGCGATCACGAGGCCGACGAGCAGCACCACCGCGGTGAACGCCTGGACCACCATCAGGAGGTAGGCGGGCGGGGGGTTCCAGTGCTCGGCCGCGACGGGCAGGCCCTTGCCGAACCGCCCCTCCTGCCGGACCGGGTCCACCAGCAGGATCACCAGCGCCACGGCGGTGAACCCCGCGCCCGGCAGCCAGGACCCGAACCTGGCGGCCGGTTTGCGGGCCAGCAGCTGGATCACTCCGACCGCCAGCCACAGCGGCGCCAGCAGCGATCCGGTCAGCTGGTAAAGCCGGAATGTGGTCGCCCCGAATCCGAGGAACAGGCCGAAGGCCATCACTCCGAGTGACACCGCCAGCATCGCCGTCACGATGCTCCAGGCGATGAGCCACCCTGTGGGCTCACCCCGGAGCCGATTGGCGAGAGCGCCTGTGGCAACGGCTGCGAGCAGGGCTCCGGCGAACGCGATGACAGCGACGAGGACTTCCATGGTGTCTCCAATGCTGCCGGACATTACCCTCCAACCGGTAGCCGGATCTCCCGACCGGCTCCCCGGACCGGTCTTCGCGCACACCGGCCCCACACCGTATACGCCGACTACCGCCAGTCACGACGGTGCGAAGCGGATTGTGGAATTTCCTGATGATTCCTAGAGTGGGCGGGCACGCCGCACCCTCCTCCCCAGGGATACCGGATGCCAGACACATGGCCGTTAGCCGGGCCCCTCCCGACCGCCACCGGGGTGGCCCCGCCCGTCCGCAGCAACGAACTCGCCCCCCGCGAGGACGCCTCGGAGGAACTGAGAAGGCTCGTCCTGCGCGCCAAGACAGGAGACACGGAGGCGTTCGGCGCCCTCTACGACCGCTATCTCGACCTGGTCTACCGCTATATCTACCTGCGGGTCGGATCCCACCCGCTCGCCGAGGATCTCACGAGCGAGACCTTCCTCCGCGCGCTTCGCCGAATCGCCGACTTCACTTGGCAAGGACGTGACTTCGGGGCCTGGCTCGTGACCATCGCCAGGAACCTCGTCACCGATCACTTCAAGTCCGGCCGCTACCGGCTCGAGGTCACCACGGCCGAGGTCTTCGAGACCCCCCTCGACGGCCCGCACATCCCCGAGAACGCCGTCGTCGCCGCGATGGTCAACGACCGGGTGCTCCGCGCCGTCCGCGCACTCCGCCCCGAGCAGCAGGAATGCGTGGTCCTGCGCTTCCTGCACGGCATGTCCCTGGCCGAGACAGCGCTGATCATGGGCAAGAAGAGCGGCGCCATCAAGGCCCTGCAGTTCCGCGCGATCCGGGCGCTGGCCCGCGCGCTCCCCTCGGACCTCGGCTGAGCCGGTCCGTGGCGGTGACCGACCCGTGACCGGTGAGCACGGGGCGCCGCGTAACCCGGGTGCCCGGCCGTCGTTAGGCAGGTGAACCGATGGATCATCTTCCGGGGGCGGCAGGGAGTGTTCATGGGTAGGTGGAGGTCCGGACTCTCGCGGAGATCGCGGACGCGCGCCCGGCACCGCGTGACGGAACTCGGCACGCGCCTGGGGGGCGCCCCCCGGCCGGAGTTCCGGGACGAGCTCCGCGCGCGCCTGGTGAACGCCTCCGCCTCCGACGGGCCGGCCGCCGAGCGGGTCCCCGCGCGGCACAGGGCACGGCGGCGCCGGATCCGGCCGCTGCTGCTCTCCCAGCTCCTGAGCGCCGCGCTGGCCGTCGGCATGGCGGCCACGGGCCTGGCCGCCTACCAGTCGGTGCCCGGAGAGACGCTCTACCCGCTCAAGCGCGCCGCCGAGAACACCCTGCTCCGCCTGAGCACCGACGACGCCGAACGGGCCGACCGCGGGCTGCGGTCCGCCTCGACCCGCGCCGACGAGGTCGAGGCCCTGCTCGGCTCCGCCTCCGCCACGCGGGACCAGGGCGCCCTGGTCGGCGAGACCCTCCAGGACATGGAGGACACCACCCGCTCCGCGGTCACCTCCCTGACCCGGGTACGGCGCCGCGACGCGGACGACGCCCAGGAGGCCGCCGGGAGCCTCCAGCGCTTCGTGCGCAAGCAGCGCAACCGGATCGAGGGCATGCTCCCCAAACTGGACGAGGAGAACCAGCGCAGGGCGAACGGTTACCTCAACTACATCGAGGGCCTGGCACCGCCGGAGTGACCGGCCGGTGAAACCTCGCACCGGAGGCCCGGCGTACACCGGCCGCACCGGCGGGTACCGGTTAGGCTGAGGTGCTATGAAGCGGCTGATACGACGGCGGAGTGCGGCTGAGCAGGCCGGGGAGGTGGCGGCCGCGGCGGCCGTCGCGCTGCCCATGGCCGAACCCGATCCGACCGCCGCCGCCTTCTTCGACGTCGACAACACCATGATGCGCGGCGCCTCGATCTACCACTTCGCCCGGGGCCTGGCCTCGCGCGGCCTGTTCACCACCCGCGACCTGGTCCGGTTCGCGCTCGGCCAGGCGGTCTTCCGCATCCGCGGCGACGAGAACCCCGAGCACATCGCCGAGGCGAGGGAGACCGCGCTGGCGTTCGTGGCGGGCAGCAGGGTGGAGGACATCGTCCGGCTCGGCGAGGAGATCTACGACGAGTCCATGGCCGACCGCATCTGGCCCGGCACCCGCGCCCTGGCCCAGAGCCACCTGGACGCCGGCCAGCGCGTCTGGCTGGTCACCGCGACCCCGATCGAGCTGGCCCGGGTGATCGCGCAGCGTCTCGGCCTCACCGGCGCCCTCGGCACCGTCTCCGAGACGGTGGACGGCGTCTACACCGGCAGGCTGGTCGGCGACCTGCTCCACGGCCCCGCCAAGGCGGAGGCCGTGCGGGCGCTGGCCCGGCGGGAAGGGCTCGACCTGAGCCGCTGCTTCGCCTACAGCGACTCAGCCAACGACCTGCCGCTGCTCTCCCTGGTCGGCCATCCCGTCGCGATCAACCCCGACTCCGAGCTGCGCGACCACGCCCGGCAGAACGAGTGGGACGTCAAGGACTTCCGTACCGGGCGCAAGGCCACGATGATCGGCCTGCCCATCGCGGCCGGCGCCGGGGCCGTGGCGGGCGGGGTCGCCGCCGCCATCGCCCTGCGCCGCCACCACCGCTCGGCCTGAGCCCGTACGGCCCCGCCCGCGGCCCCCGCCGTCAACCCTCGCGGTCCGGCCCCGCCGTCAGCTCCCGTCCCGCGCCGCGGCGCGGCCGAGCGCCCGGTCGAACAGTTCGGACAGGGCCGCGTTCACGGTCGCGGGCCGCTCGATGCCGATCATGTGGCCGGCCCCCGGCACGACCTGGAGCCGCGCACCGGGCACCGCCTCGGCGATGCGGTGGCTGTGCACCTTCGGCGTCAGGCGGTCGCGCGCGCCGACCATGACGAGCGTCTCCACCGAGCCGAGCGCGGCCAGCGCCCTGTGCTTGTCGTGCACGAGGAAGTCGTTGAAGAAGCCGACCACGACCTCGGTCGGCGTGGCGGCGACCATCTCGTTGACGAACCGCACGTGCTCGCGACGCGCTCCGGGCCCGAAGGCGACGTAGCGGGTCACCGGCAGGTTGGTGCGCGTCCTGAGCGCGACCCGGCGGTCGAGGACCTCGGCGCGGGCGCGCATGCGCTCGAACACGGCCGGGGCCACGACCGGGGCGAGCCGGCCCACCGGCCCGGGGAGCCCGAACGTGCTCTCCCGCAGCCGCCCCGACGACGTGCTCAGCAGCGCCACCCCCACCACCCGGGAGGCGAGCAGCTCGGGGTGGCGCTCGGCGAAGGCCATGATCGTCATGCCGCCCATGGAGTGCCCGACCAGCACCACCGGGAGCCCTTCGGGCACGGCCTGCTCGATCACCGCGGCCAGGTCGTCGCCGAGGCGGTCGATCGTGCAGGCGTCGAACGCCCCGGCCGACGAGCCGCCGTGCCCCCGCTGGTCGTAGAAGACGAGGGTGGCCCGGCCGGCCAGAGCCTCCCGCTGGAAGTGCCAGCAGTGCCGGTTCATCGTCCAGCCGTGCGCGAAGACCACCGCGAAGCGCGGCTCCGACGCGGGCGCCGCCTCCTCGACGTCCACCGCGAGCTGGACGCCGTCGTCGACGGTGACCGTGAGCGGCCGCCCGCGGTGCCCGCCGAGGACCGTCCCGTCCCGCCCGCCTCTCCGCCGCCCGGCGACCCCCAGCGCCACCCCCACGGCCAGTCCGGCGAGCGCGGCCCGCGTCGCGGTACGGCGTGCGGCCATGTCCCCTCCCCACGTTCGGAAGTGCGGTATCGAGCACACCATATCGGGCAAAAGCCCCAACTGTTAGACGCCGCGCCTAATAAAAATCACCGCCGGGTTCCCCCCGGGCGCACAACCGCGCCGGGGCCCGGCGGCCGGCACGCAGGAGGCGGGGCGGAGGAGGCAGGGCACGGGAGGCGGGGCGCAGAAGGCGTCAGAACAGGGGCGGGAAGGCGTGGCCCCGCCGGAGCCGGAGCTCGTTCAGCTGCTGCTGGACGACCTCCCGCACGTGGTCGGTGAGGTTGAAGACCACCATCGGGTCGTCCGCCTCGGCCGGGTCGTGCTCGTCGGTGCGGATGGGCTCGCCGAAGCCGATCAGCCACTTGGACGGGAGCGGGACCAGCCCCAGCGGGCCGAACCAGGGGAACAGCGGCGTGACCGGCAGGTACGGCAGGCCGAGCGCCCTGGCCAGGAAGCGCAGGTCACCGATCTTCGGGTAGATCTCCTCGGCCCCCACGATCGCGCAGGGCACGATCGGGACCCCGGCCCGGATCGCCGAGGCGACGAACCCGCCCCGGCCGAAGCGCTGCAGCCGGTAGCGCTCGGAGAACGGCTTGCCCACGCCCTTGAAGCCCTCGGGGAAGACCCCGACGAGCTCACCCCTGCGCAGGAGCCGGTCGGCGTCCTCCGGGCAGGCCAGCGTGTGGCCGGTCTTGCGGGACAGGTGGCCGAGCACCGGGAGCCGGTAGACCAGGTCCGCGCCGAGCAGCCGGATCGGGCGGCGGTCGGGGTGGTCGTCGTGCAGGGCGACCTGGAGCATGAGCGCGTCGACCGGGACGGTGCCCGAGTGGTTGGCGACGACGAGCGCCCCGCAGTCGCCCGGGACGTTCTCGATGCCGACCGTCTCGACGCGGAACCAGTGCCGGTAGAGCGGACGGATCAGCTCCAGGAGCACCTTGTCGGTCAGCTCGGGATCGAAGCCGAACTCGTCGACCTCGTACTGCCCGGTGAGGCGGCGGCGCAGGAACGCCAGGAGCTCGGCCAGGCGGTCGTCGCCGCGGCCGCCCCCCGCGGCGTCGTCACGGCCGTCACCGGGGCGCGGACCGTTCCCGCCGCCCGCGTCCGGCCGCTCGTGCCCGGCGCGGCCCCGGGAGATGGGGATCACCTGCGCCTCGTGGGGCTCATCGGCCCGGCCCGCCGTCGCGCTCATCTCACCACCATATGAGACAGGGCGTCCAGCACGGCACCGGGCAGGCCGCCGGCCGGGCGCCGGGTGCGCAGGAAGTCCTCGAAGGCGGCCCCCGTGGAGAACTTGGGCTTCCAGTCCAGCGCCGCGGTCAGCCGGGCGGTGTCCACCGCGCGGCCGTGGCAGACCAGGCGGAGCTGCTCGGGCGAGAAGTTCACCAGCCCCGCGCTCCGGGCGGCCTCGCCCAGCAGGCGGAAGGCCGGGGAGGGGACCGGGACCGGGAGCAGGCCGGCCCGCCGTACGCACTGCGACAGGAGCAGCACCCCGTCGCCCGCCACGTTGAACGTGCCGGGGTGGTCCTCCCTGGCCATCCGGCGCAGGACCTCGACCGCGTCGTCCTCGTGGACGAACTGCAGCCGGGGGTCGAAGCCGAGCACCGTCGGCAGCACCGGCTGGGAGAAGTAGCGGGTCAGCGGCGAATCGACGCCCGGGCCCATGAAGTTGGCGAACCTGAGCGTCGAGACGGTCACGTCGCGCCGCCGCCGGGCGAACCCGCGGACGTACCCCTCGACCTCGGCGGCGTCCTTGGCGTACCCGTGGCCGGGGGGCTCGGCGGGCTCGGCGTCCTCGGTGAAGACGGCCGGATCCCGGGGGGACGAGCCGTACACGGCGGTGGTGGAGCGCACGACGACGCGGCGGACCGTCGCCGACCGCTGGCAGGCACCCAGCAGCTGCATGGTGCCGATGACGTTGTGCTCCTTCATCAGGGCACGGCCGCCGCTCCGCGGGGGAACGCTCACCAGGCCGACGTGGACCACGGTGTCGATGTCGGCGGCCGCGATCACCCTGGCGATGTCAGGACTGCGCAGATCGATCCGGACGAACTCCGTCCGGCCGAGGGGTACGCCGCCGTCACGTGAGAGCGAAGGCGGCGGCACCGTGTCCACTCCGATGACCCGGTCGATGTCCGGGTCGGCCGCGAGAACGCTCGCCACCCGGGCGCCGATGTGGCGCGAGACCCCGGTGACGAGCACGGTGTGGGTCATCGACGCCTCGCAGGTCCGCGTTGCTACTTCTTGTTACGCCGCTGGATACGGGTCTTCTTCAGAAGCTTGCGGTGCTTCTTCTTCGCCATGCGCTTACGGCGCTTCTTGATCACAGAGCCCACGGGACCCCCAGGTAGCTGGTAGCCGAGATTGCAAACCGGCGTGCGGACGCACACCGGGTCAACAGACTACCGGCGATCCACGGTGGATCGCCCGCAGGCCCTGGGGTCCCGGGCACGGGAACTCACGGCGCGCCCCGCGCGCCGCTACCTCGGCGAGGCGCGGGCCCGCCCGCCGCCGGCCTCATCCGCCGGGAACGGGCCCGTGGTCGCTTCAACCCGCCTCGATGTACGCATCCCGGAGATAGTCGTGCACCGCCTGCTCCGGCACTCTGAAGGACCGGCCGACCCGGATGGCCGGCAGCTCACCCGAATGCACGAGTCGATACACGGTCATCTTGGACACCCTCATGACCGTGGCCACCTCGGCCACGGTCAGGAACTTCACCTCGCTGAGAGGTCTTTCGCCTGCACCCATCGGACGCCTCTTCCGCACGTGTTTCCGGGTTATCCCCACTGGTGCCATCGCTCACGCACGTCTACTGCCGTCAGCGTAAGCCGGGACTCCGGACACGCAAACCCCCTAGTTTCTCAGTGCCGGTAGTCCAATGTCAGCGAAACAAGGAAACTCGCTGGCCAGCGGCCGGTCCGCCCCCCTCGCCTCGATCTTGGAACGGGCCAGCCGTCTCTCATAAGAGTCGCCCACAAACCCCAAAAAGTTGGCAAAGGGTCGACGAGCCGCACGGAATGCAGGCGCGAAAAGCCCGTATAGGGACGGCCGCATCCACGCCACGGGCGTCTCAGAGGGCGCTGGCGACCCTCTCGACCAGATGCCGCGTCAGCGGAGCGTAATGGCGGGGCAACACGTTGTCGTCGAGCGGCACGGTGACCGCGATCTTGCCCTCCGCCTCGCCCACGAAGAGCGCGGGGTCGTTGCTGTCGGCGAAGCCCACGGTGAGGACGCCCGCCTCGCCGGCCGCCCCCGCCCAGCCGTGGTCGGCGACGACCAGGTCCGGCCGGTCCTCCCCCAGCTCGGCGAGCATGGCCCGCATCGGGGCCGGGTCGTGGGTGTGCACGAAGGCCCCGCGGTCGTCGAGCATGGCGACGTCGTCGAGGTAGCGGATCTTGCGCCTGCGCCCGAAGCCGGCGCCGACGTAGGACCAGTCCTCCGCGGGGGTCAGCAGCGTCGCCCCGTACGCGCGCGCCAGGCGCGCCAGCGCCAGGTGGATCGTGAGCAGCCCCGTGGGATGCCCGGTCGCCACCAGGATCCGCGCGCCGCCGGCCCCCAGCACCCCGGCGATCACGTCGGCCATCGCCTCGACGGCGTCGATCGTGCGCTCCGGGTCGATGGTGTCCTGGCCCTCGCGGTGCCCGGGGTCCGCCACGACCCCGGCGGACTTGGACATCAGCTCCAGCACGTCGCGGTAGGACCAGTCACCGCCCAGGGTCAGCCCGAACAGGTGGTACGGGTCCCGGTTGGCCAGCGACCGGTAGTGGTCGAGGTTGTTCTGCCGGCTGGTGGCCACGTCACCGGCGATCCTGGTGCGGACCAGGTGCTCGGCGAGCTCGCCGCGGGACATGGGGGCTCCCTGCGGGGCGCCGTGCGGAGCGCTCCGGGAGGCGCCGGGGGCGGCCCGGGAGACGTCCGCGGGGGCGGTGCGGCGCGGGTGGTCCGGCTCGGATTCTGCGGTCACGGGATCGGGTCCAGTCCGTGGAAGGGGAACACGGCGTTCCTGGTCGCCAGGATCGCCCGGTCGACCGGGTCCGCCGGGTCGTAACCGGCGGACAGGTCAGTGAAATCCGGCTTCCGGCCGTCGGTCATCGACAGCGGCGGCGTCTCGCCGGTCCGCTCGCGCACCAGCTGCCGCCACCCCTGCGGGGTGGCGGTGGACGGGTCCAGCGGGCGGCCGGAGACCTCGGCCAGCAGGTGGGTCCACGCCCGGGGCACCACCTGCACCAGCTCGTACCCGCCGCCGCCGGTCACCACCCACCGGCCGCCCGCGGTCTCGTGGGCCAGCTCGTGCAGCGCGGCGTAGGCGGCGCGCTGCCCGTCCAGGCTGAGCATCAGGTGGGCCAGCGGGTCCAGCGCGTGGCTGTCGCAGCCGTGCTGGGTGACGAGGACGTCGGGGGCGAACTCCCGCAGCAGGGGCGGCACCACCGCGTGGAAGGCGCGCAGCCAGCCGCCGTCCCCGCAGCCGGCCGGGAGCGCCACGTTGACCGCGGTGCCCTCGGCCCCGTGCTCGCCGGGGAACCCGGTGCCGGGGAAGAGGGTGCGCGGGCTCTCGTGGAGGCTGACGGTCAGCACCCGGGGGTCGTCGTAGAACATCGCCTGGACCCCGTCCCCGTGGTGCACGTCCACGTCCACGTAGGCCACTTTGGAGGCCCCCTGCGCCAGCAGCCAGGCGATGGCCACGGCCGGGTCGTTGTAGACGCAGAAGCCGCTCGCGGTGCCCGCCATCGCGTGGTGGAGCCCGCCGGCGACGTTCGCCGCGTGCTCGGCCTCGCCCGTCCACACCGCGCGGGCCGCCGCCAGCGTGGCCCCGGCGATGAGCGCCGACGCCTCGTGCACCCCGGCGAAGGCGGGGTTGTCGTCGGTGCCCAGCCCCGCGGCACGGTCCGGCCGGCCGGTCTCCGAGACCCGCCTGACCGCCGCGATGTAGTCACGCCGGTGGACCATGGCCAGCTCGTCGTCCGTGGCGGGCGCGCAGCCGGCCAGCTCCACCGCGTCGAGCACGCCCAGCTCCCGGGCCAGCGCCATGGTCAGCTCCACCCGGACCGGCGCCATCGGATGCCCCGGCCCGAAGTCGTAGGCGGTGAGCGCGTCCTCCCACACGACCCGCACCGACCGGCTCATCCGCACTCTCCTCGGCTCGTCCCTACGGGCGCTGTCGGCGACATCGGCGATGTGGGCGACGTTACAGCACGGCCGCCGTCGCGTCGTTCCCCCGGGGGCGCGCGTACCCCCCCGGGGGAACGACGCGCCCGGATACGGAACCCCGGGCGACATGTCCAAAGATGTCCGGCCCGCCGGGCATGCCGTACTGTCGTGCCATGCGTTGGCGGGGTGTGCGGAAGGTCTGGCGGACCCTGGGACGTTCCCGGATCTTCGACGGCCTGCTGGCCGTCCTGGTGCTCGCGTCCGAGACGGTGGCGGCCCTGACCCTGCCCCCCGAGTTCTACGGGTCCCCCACCGGCCCCTCCCACCGGGTCACCGCCGTCGCGATCGCCACGGCCGGGGCCGTCCTCCTGCTCCTGCGGCGCCGCCGCCCGGTCGCGGTCGCCCTCGCCACCCTGGTCCTCGGCACGCTGTGCGCCCTGCTCGGCCTGGGCGAGCCCCTGACCCTGCCCTGCACGATCGGCCTGTACAGCGTGGGGCGCTACGCGGCGGGCAAGACCGCCTGGAGCGTCTCCGCCGTCGCGGTGCTGGTGTCCGGACCGCTCTACCAGCTGTTCCTGGAGCCGCTGCCCTACTCCGCCGTCCCGATCGCCCTCCCCCTCGTCTTCACCGGAATGGGCCAGTTCTTCCGGCTCCGCGGCGAGCTGCGCGAACGCAGGCAGCAGCAGGCGGCCGACGACGCGGTGCGCGCCGAACGCCGCCGCATCGCCCGCGAGCTGCACGACGTCGTGGCCCACCACATCACCACCATCAACGTGCTCGTCGGCGCCGGCCGCACGACCATGGCGAGCGACCCCGAGCGGGCCCAGGAGGCGCTCGTCACCGCCGAGCGCATGGGCCGCGAGGCGATGGCGGAGATGCGGCAGCTGCTGCACGTGCTCCGGGTGGAGGACGACGGCGAGCCGGAGGACCACTCCGGGGCCACGGCGGCCGCCCTCCCGGCGCTGGTCGCGCAGGCGCGCCTGGCGGGGCTCCCGGCCGAGCTGGAGGTGACCGGCCGGGCCGTCCCGCTGCCCTCGGCGGTGGACCACGCCGTCTACCGGGTCGTGCAGGAGTCCCTCACCAACACCCGCAAGCACGCGCACGGCGCCCGCGTCAGCGTCCGGCTCGCCTACCTGCCCGGCTCCGTCGAGGTGGAGGTCCTCGACGACGGGCTCGGCGGGAAGGACGGGGTGCAGCAGGACGGCGGCGGCTTCGGGCTGGGCGGCATGGCCGAGCGGGTGGCGCTGTGCGGAGGGCAGCTGCAGACCGGCCCGCGTCCCGAGGGCGGCTTCCGGGTCCGCGCCCGGATCCCGGTCCCGCAGGTCCGGGATCCGGCACCGGCGGATCCGGCACCGGTGAAGGAGAACCGTTGATCAAGGTACTGCTGGCCGACGACCACGCCCTGGTGCGCACCGGGTTCCGCATGATCATCGACGCCCAGCCCGACATGTCCGTCGTCGGCGAGGCCGCCGACGGCGCGGAGGCCGTACGGCTCAGCCGCGATCTGCGCCCCGAGGTGGTGCTGATGGACGTGCACATGCCCGGCACGGACGGCGTCGCGGCCACCCGGGAGATCAGCGAGGCCCTGCCGGGGACGCGCGTGCTGGGTCTGAGCACGTTCGACCTGGACGAGTACGTGGTGGCGATGCTCCGCGCCGGGGCCTCGGGCTTCCTGCCCAAGGACATCGCGCCCGAGGAACTGGTGGAGGGGGTGCGGACCGTGCACCGGGGGGAGGCGGCCGTGGCGCCCCGGCTGCTCACCCGGCTGATCGGCGCGTTCGTCCGCGCCGACCGGCCCCGGCCCGCGCCCGCGCCCGGCGCGCTCGCCCCGCTCACCGACCGCGAGCGGGAGGTGCTCGTGCTCATCGCGCGCGGGCACTCCAACGGCGAGATCGCCGAACGGCTGGCGGTCTCGCCGTCCACCGTGAAGAACCACGTCACCAGCCTGTTCGCGAAGATCGGCGCGCGCGACCGCGCGCAGGCGGTGATCGCCGCCTACGAGGCGGGGCTCGTCGCACCCGGGGGGTAGGACCAGGGTCCTACCCGGCGGCACCGGCCGTACCGCGCTCCCAGCCCCCGAACCGTCCCGCGGCACGATGTCCCGCGGCCCGCCGGGCGGGAGGCTGGAAGCATGATCGACGTCAAGTCACTCACGAAGCGGTACGGCTCGACCGTCGCCGTGGACGGGCTCTCCTTCGAGGTGCGGCCCGGCCAGGTGACCGGCTTCCTCGGCCCCAACGGCGCGGGCAAGTCGACCACCATGCGCATGATCCTCGGCCTGGACCGGCCGAGCGAGGGCACTGCCCTCATCGACGGCACGCCGTACGGCGCGCTCAGGCACCCGCTGCGCAAGGTCGGCGCGCTGCTGGACGCCAAGGCGGTCCACGGCGGGCGCAGCGCCCGCGACCACCTGCTCTGCCTGGCGCAGAGCAACGGGATCCCGGCCTCGCGGGTGGCGGAGGTGCTCGCCCTCACCGGCCTGACCGCGGTGGCGCGCCGCCGCGTCGGCGGCTTCTCGCTGGGCATGTCGCAGCGGCTGGGCATCGCCGCCGCCCTCCTCGGCGATCCGGAGGTCCTGCTCTTCGACGAGCCGGTGAACGGGCTCGACCCCGAGGGCATCCTGTGGATCCGCACGCTGATGCGGGACCTGGCCGCCGAGGGCCGCGCGGTGTTCGTCTCCAGCCACCTGATGAGCGAGATGGCCCAGACCGCCGACCACCTGGTCGTCATCGGCAGGGGCAGGCTCATCGCCGACACCAGCGTGGACGAGTTCATCGGCCGCAGCTCCCAGGCGTACGTCCGGGTCGGCGGGCCGCGCCTGCCGGAGCTCGCGCGGGTGCTCGGCGGGGCCGGGACCGTGAACGGCGCGGGGACGCGGGTGGAGGTGACGCCCCACGGCGACCACCTGCGGGTGACGGGCATGAGCGCCGCGGCGGTCGGCGAGGCCGCGGCGGGGGCCGGGCTCGCGCTGCACGAGCTGACGCCGGTCGCGCCGTCCCTGGAGGCGGCGTACATGGAACTGACCCAGGACAGCGCCGAGTACACGGGAGTGCGGGCATGACGGGCGTGCTGCGATCGGAATGGACCAAGCTCCGCTCGGTGCGGTCCACCGTGTGGACCCTGCTGGCGGCCGTGGCGCTGATGGTCGGCTTCGGACTGCTGCTCGCCTTCGTCTCCAGGGACCTGGGCGACGAGGCCGGGCTCACCGACGCCACCATGATCAGCCTCTCCGGCTCCTCGTTCGCCTCGCTGGCGGTGGCCTCGCTCGGGGTCCTGGTCATCAGCGGCGAGTACCGCACCGGCATGATCCGCACCACGCTGCTCGCGGTCCCCGGGCGCCTGCGGATGCTGACCGCCAAGGTCGCGGTCTTCGCCGTGACGGCCTTCGCCGTCGCGCTGGCCGCGTCGTTCGCCGCGTTCTTCGCCGGGCAGGCCGTACTGGGGGACAAGGGCGCCGCGCTCGGCGACCCCGGCGTGCTGCGCGCGGTCGTCGGCGCCGGGCTGCTCATCACGGCGAGCGGGATCTTCGGGCTGGCGCTCGGCGCGCTGATCCGGCACACGCCCGGCGCGATCGTCGCGATGACCGCGCTGATCTTCGTCCTGCCGCAGATGACCGGCATGCTGCCCGGCGAGTGGGGCGCGACGGTGCGCAAGTACTTCACCACCAACGCCGGCGACCAGATCGTCCGCGTCGAGGCCGTGGACGGGCAGCTCGGCCCCTGGGCCGGCTTCGGGGTCTACTGCGCCTGGATCGCGGTCACCCTGGTCGCCGCCGCGGTGCTGCTGCGGCGCCGGGACGCCTGACGGCCCGGGCGCCGTCCGCGGCCCCGCGCCCGGGAGCGCGGACGGAAACGGGCCCCCGCCGGATCGGCGCGGGCCCGTTTCCGTACGGGCATCCCGCGGCGCGTCAGCCGGAGGCGAGCTGGCGGCCGCGGTCCCGGGCCGCCTCGATGGCGGCCAGGAAGGCCGCGCGGACGCTGTGGCGCTCCAGCTCGGCGATGGCCGCGATCGTGGTGCCGCCGGGCGAGGTGACCGCCTCGCGGAGGATGACGGGGTGCTCGCCCGAGTCGCGGAGCATGATGGCGGCGCCGACGATCGACTGGGTGACCATGTCGAGCGCGGCGGCGCGCGGCATGCCGAGCAGGATGCCGGCGTCGACCATCGCCTCGACCAGGTAGAAGAAGTAGGCGGGACCGCTGCCGGACAGCGCGGTGGCGGCGTCCTGCTGGGACTCGGGGATGCGCAGCACCTTGCCGACCGGCCGCAGCAGGTCCTCGGTGCGCCGCAGGTGCTCCTCTGCCGCGTGCGTGCCCGCGGAGATCACGCTCATCGCCTCGTCCACCAGCACCGGCGTGTTGGACATCACCCGGACCACCGGGACCTCCCCGCCGAGCCGGGCCTCCACGAACGCGGTCGTGATGCCCGCCGCCGCCGAGATCACCAGGGTGCCGGCCGGGACGCAGGGGGCGATCTCCGCCAGCAGCGCCCCCATGTCCTGCGGCTTGACGGCGAGGATGAGGGTGTCGGCGTCCTTGGCGGCCTCGGTGTTGGACAGCACCCGCACGCCGTACCGCTCCCGCAGCGTCTCGGCCCGCTCGGCGCGCCGGGCGGTCGCGATCACGTCGTCCGGCCTGGTCCCGGCCCGGAGCAGTCCGGACAGCAGCGCCTCGCCCATCTTTCCGGTACCGAGAATCGCGATCATGCCAGCGCACCTTAGTTCTTCGCCTAGGGATCGGGAACGACCAGCCTACGGGGTGCGCCGGCGCGGCGGCACGGCGAGCCCGGCCGTCCGCGGGGGGACGGCCGGGCGGTCCGGGGAGCGGCGGCCGGGCGCGCGGGCCGTACGGCGTGCCGGCCGTACGGCCCGCGGACGGCGGCCGGGCGGTCAGGAGACGGTGAAGGCCCTGGAGACGCCGGTGAACGGGGTGACCCCGCCGAACAGGTTCCGCCGGTCCCCGAAGTGGACCACGCGGTAGGTGCCGACCGGGGTGTCCGGGGCGACGTCCCAGGTGACGGTGGCCTTGGAGGTGCCGGTGAGGGCGTTCAGGCGGGTCCAGCGGAACCTCGTCGCCCAGTCGCCGTCGTCCAGATGGCGCTCCCACCGGCCGTCCACCAGGCGCTGCACCTCCAGGAAGGTCCCGTTGCGGTGCAGGTCGTTCTTCGGGTGCCCGGTGACGAACTCGGCCTCCACCCGCTCGCCGCGCCGGTAGGAGGCGGCGGGCTGGACCAGCACCTGCCCGAACGAGGTGGACGGCGGCGCGCTGTCGAGCACCACGCCCGTCTGGAGGGTGAACTGCCGCCCCGACAGGTCGGGCGGGGCCTGGCCCGCCTCGACCGGGGCGCCGTCCCGCAGGGCCGCGGCGAGCTTGGCGAACTCCTGCTGGTAGGCGGGCAGGGTGTTGGGACCGTACAGCGTCGAGCCGCCCTCGTACTGCTGGAGCCGGTACTCCTCCGGTGTGGTCACGTACTGGCTGTAGGCGTTGGCGTAGCCCTGCAGCAGCACGTTCTCCAGCGGCACGCCCAGCTCCTCGGCGACCGTGCGCCGGATGCGCAGCCCGGAGACGATCGTGAACTCCGCGGGCCCGGCCACCAGGTACAGCTGCCCGATCCTCATGATCTGCAGCGGCAGGATCCTCGGTGTCACGGGCACCGGGTCGGTGATCAGGCCGGTCGGCACCAGGTTGGCCTTGGGCGCCTGGCAGGCGAGCAGCGACGCCGACGGCTGGACGTCGAGCGAGGCCAGCAGGGCGCCGATCGGTCCCGTCATGCCCTCCCGGAAGCCGGGGATGGCCGGGCCGTCCTCGGTGCTGCCCGCGATCGTGGACGCGCCGACCATGGCGGTGCAGGTGCGGCCCGGCTTCCCGTCCGGGGTGTACTTCCCGTCGACGGCGACGTCCTCCATGTCGACGAAGCGCATCCGCGCGTCGACGCCGCCGGTGACCGGGGTCGCCGCGCGGTCGTAGATCTCCTTGGCCCGGGCGAACTGGCGCTCGCCGATGATCCGGGTGTTGGCGAACTCGTCCTCGGTGGGGCCCGAGCCCGGCCGCAGGTTCAGGTTGGGCGACATGTCGCCGGCGTTGGTGTTGGGGAAGGCCGCGACGAAGCCCGGCGCGTCGTCCAGGTAGCGCACGCCCTCGTGGTCGTGCTCCCAGCGGTAGGCCGCGTACCCCTTGTTGTCCCCGCTGACGAGGGTGTTGGCGTTCGTCAGGGACGTGTTGTGGGTGGCGAACCAGCTGATCGCGCCCACGTCGGCGCCGCCCTGCTTGAAGCGCAGGACGGTCATCGCCGGGTCGATCGCGCCGGGGAAGGCCGCCCTGTCCCGCGCCGGGTTCCGCTCGAAGGCCGTGCGGGACCGGTTCACGCTGGCGTCGGCGAGCTCGCCCCGGCCGAGGGAGACGGTGCCCGGCTTCAGGTCGTCGTGGGCCTCGGCGACCGACTCCACGATCCCGTCGACGATCGCGCCGAAGGTGTCCTTCTGGAAGCCGAGGCTGGCGAGGTTGTAGGCCAGGTGGTGGGAGTGGCCGCCCGGGCCCGCGTGCGTGTGCGTCGCCGACAGCAGCACGTTCTGCTCGCCGTACAGCGAGCCGTACCGCTGCCGCAGCCTCTCGATCACCTTCTGCCGGACCGCGTCGAAGATCATGGCGAGGTCGGCGCTGACGTAGACGACGCGCCTGCCGGTGGCCCTGTCGACGATGACGAAGGCCCTCGAACGCTGGCGCTGGTGCAGGCCGGTGGCCTTCTGCTCGAAGCTGGAGTAACCCATCATGCCGACCTCGGCGATCTCTCCGGTGACGTCGGAGAGGCCCCGGCCGACCAGGTAGGGGGCGGGATCGCCCCCGGCGTGCGCCGTCGCCGGCGGCGCCGGCAGGAGCGGTGCGGCCAGGGCCGCGGCGAGCAGCAGGGACAGGGACCGGGTTCTGGAGCGCGCGGACCGCATGCAGTCTCCTGGGGGGTGGAACCTGACGGGGTGGATCTGCGGGAGTGGGCCTGTCGGGGACGTGCGGGTGGCGTGTCGGCGGAAGGAAGGGGAGCGGCCGGTGCCGGGACCGGCCGGGGCGCGTGCAGTGGGGCACCCGGTCCGCCGGCCGGCGCGCCACGAGGAAACATGAGTCCTGCTCATGCTGCGTCCGGCGCGGAACGCTGTCAAGACTCGGGGTAAGGATCCTGAACCGCCCGCCGGCCGGGTCCGTCATAGGGGTATGCGTAGGCTCACGATCCCGCTGCTGACGGGAACCCTGCTCCTGGCCGCGGGCTGCGGAACCGAGACCGGGACCGGCGCCGGATCCACCGCGGCCGGCTCCCCCGCCACCGGGTCCACCGGGTCGCCGGTGCCCCCGGAGACCGCCACCGCCCCCTCCCTGCCGGTGGCGAGCACCGTCGCCCCCAGGGACGAACCCACCCGGGGCCCCAAGCCGGTCAAGGCCACCGGCGACACCGTCGATCCCCGCAAGGTGCGGTGGCTGACCGCCAAGCGCCACCAGAACGACCGGACCCTCCGGATCGTCTGGTGGTCGGGGGTCGAGCCCTGCAACGTGCTCGACCGGGTGACCGTGAAGGAGACCTCCGGGCGGGTGACCGTCACCCTCTGGGAGGGGCCCAGCAGCACGGTGCAGAACGTCGCCTGCATCGAGATCGCCATCCAGAAGTCGACCACGGTCAAGCTCAAGAAGCCCCTCGGCGGACGCAAGATCGTCGACGGCGCCCGCTGAGCGGCCCTCGCCGGTCCGCACCGAGCGCTCCCGGCCCCCGGCGGATCCCGCCGGGATGCGCGCTCCGGGCCCCGGGGCGCGCACCCCGGGGCCCGGGGACGCGACCCCACGCCCCGCGCCCGCAGGGGAATCACACACCCGGCGCCCCACGCCCCGCACGGAAACCTCCGTCGTTCCCCTGATAGGGGGAATGTCTTCGCGCTCCTTTAGGTTGAGCCCCATAGACTCAAGTCGTTTGACAAACATCCTGCGATACCCGACTATGAGTCAGACCGACTCAACTTTGACTACAAGGACGTACTCATGGCACGTGCGGTAGGTATCGACCTGGGGACGACCAACTCCGTCGTCTCGATCCTCGAGGGCGGTGAGCCCACCGTCATCGCCAACGCGCAGGGCTCGCGGACCACGCCGTCCGTGGTCGCGTTCGCGAAGAACGGCGAGGTCCTGGTCGGTGAGGTCGCCAAGCGGCAGGCCGTCACCAACGTGGACCGGACGATCCGCTCGGTCAAGCGCGAGATTGGCACCAACTGGTCCAAGGAGATCGACGGCAAGAAGTTCTCCCCCCAGCAGATCAGCGCCTTCGTCCTGCAGAAGCTCAAGCAGGACGCCGAGGCATACCTGGGCGAGAAGATCACCGACGCCGTGATCACCGTCCCGGCCTACTTCAACGACGCCCAGCGCCAGGCCACCAAGGAGGCCGGCCAGATCGCGGGTCTCAACGTCCTGCGCATCATCAACGAGCCGACGGCCGCGGCCCTCGCCTACGGCCTCGACAAGGACCAGGACCAGACGATCCTGGTCTTCGACCTCGGCGGCGGCACCTTCGACGTGTCCCTGCTCGACGTCGGCCAGGAGGACGGCCACGGCTTCGTCGAGGTCAAGGCCACCAGCGGCGACAACCACCTCGGCGGTGACGACTGGGACCAGCGCGTCGTCGACGAGCTGGTCAACCGGTTCAAGAACGCCCACGGCGTCGACCTGTCCAAGGACAAGATGGCTCTCCAGCGGCTGCGCGAGGCGGCGGAGAAGGCCAAGATCGAGCTGTCCAGCCAGTCCGAGACGAGCATCAACCTGCCCTACATCACGGCCTCCGCCGAGGGCCCGCTCCACCTGGACGAGAAGCTCACCCGCGCCGAGTTCCAGCGGCTCACCGCCGACCTGCTCGAGCGCTGCAAGGGCCCGTTCCACCAGGTCATCAAGGACGCCGGCATCAAGGTCTCCGACATCGCGCACGTCGTGCTCGTCGGCGGCTCGACCCGCATGCCCGCCGTCACCGAGCTGGTCAAGGAGCTGACCGGCGGCAAGGAGCCCAACAAGGGCGTGAACCCGGACGAGGTCGTCGCCATCGGCGCCGCCCTGCAGGCCGGCGTGCTCAAGGGCGAGGTCAAGGACGTCCTGCTGCTCGACGTGACCCCGCTCTCGCTGGGCATCGAGACCAAGGGCGGCATCTTCACCAAGATCATCGAGCGCAACACCACGATCCCGACCAAGCGCTCGGAGGTCTTCACCACGGCCGAGGACAACCAGCCGTCGGTGCAGATCCAGGTCTACCAGGGCGAGCGCGAGATCGCGGCCTACAACAAGAAGCTGGCCACCTTCGAGCTGACCGGCATCGCCCCGGCGCCGCGCGGCATCCCGCAGATCGAGGTCACCTTCGACATCGACGCCAACGGCATCGTCAACGTCTCCGCCAAGGACCTCGGCACCGGCAAGGAGCAGACGATGACCATCACCGGCGGCTCCGCGCTGCCGAAGGAGGACATCGAGCGCATGATGCGCGAGGCCGAGTCCTACGCGGAGGAGGACAAGCGCCGCCGCGAGGAGGCCGAGACGCGCAACAACGCCGACTCGCTCGTCTACCAGACGGAGAAGTTCCTCAGCGACAACGCCGACAAGGTGCCGGACGACGTCAAGACCGAGGTCACCGACGCCGTCGCCGAGGTGAAGAAGGCGCTGGAGGGCACCGACACGGCCGCCATCCGCACCGCCGCGGAGAAGCTCGCCGCCGTCAGCCAGAAGATGGGTTCGGCGATCTACGCCCAGGCGCAGGGAGCCGGGGCCCAGCCCGGCGCCGGTGCCGAGGACGCGGCCGGCGACCAGCGGGCCGACGAGGACGTGGTCGAGGCGGAGATCGTGGACGACGAGCCGAAGCGCGAGAACGACGCGAAGTGACGGCAGGCGAGCCGAGGGGAGCACGACCGTGAACACGCGTGAGAACGGTTCCGGGGAGGAGCCCGTGATCCGCGACAACCGGAAGATCGACCCGGAGACCGGGCAGCCCCGCGCGAACGGCGAGGCGGAGCAGGAGCGGGCCGGCCAGGCCGCCGGGGCTCCGGAGACCGGCAAGCCCGGCTCCGCGGCCGACCCGGCCGCCGTCGAGCTGGCCACCCAGCTCGCCGAGCGCACGGCGGACCTGCAGCGCCTGCAGGCGGAGTACTCCAACTACCGCAAGCGGGTCGAGCGGGACCGCATGCTGATCAAGGAGCAGGCCGTGGCCGGCGCGCTGACCGAGCTGCTCCCGGTCCTGGACGACATCGGCCGGGCCCGTGACCACGGAGAGCTCACCGGGGGCTTCGCCAAGGTGGCCGAGGCGCTGGAGTCGGTCCTCGGCAAGCTGGGACTCAGCCCCTTCGGCTCCAAGGGCGACCTGTTCGACCCGGAGGTGCACGAGGCGCTGATGCACAGCTACTCGGCCGACGTCACCGAGCCGACCTGCGTGGAGATCCTGCAGCCCGGCTACCGGATCGGCGAGCGCGTCCTCCGCCCCGCGCGGGTCGCGGTCGCCGAGCCCGGTGAGCCCGAGTCGAACGACGACTGATCCACCCCCTCTTGGAGAAGGAAGACAGATGAGCACCAAGGACTACCTGGAGAAGGACTACTACGCCGTCCTTGGTGTGCCCAAGTCCGCCACCGCCGAAGAGATCAAGAAGGCGTACCGGAAGCTGGCCAGGCAGTACCACCCGGACGCCAACCAGGGCAGTTCCGAGACCGAGGCGAAGTTCAAGGAGGTCTCCGAGGCCTACGACGTCCTGTCCGACGCCAAGCGCCGCAAGGAGTACGACGAGGCGCGCGCGCTGTTCGGATCGGGACTCGGCGGTTACGCGGGTGCCGGAGGGGGTGCCCGCGGGGGCGGGTTCCCCTTCGACCTGGGGGACCTGTTCGGCGGCACCGCCCAGCAGGGCGCCGGGGACCGCATCGGCGACCTCTTCGGCGGCCTGTTCGGCGGCCGGGGCGGCGCCACCCGCCCCGGCGGCACCACCAGGCGGGCCCGGCGCGGCCAGGACGTCGAGTCGGAGGTGACGCTCTCCTTCACCGAGGCGGCGGAGGGCACCACCGTCTCGCTCCGGCTCACCAGCTCCTCCTCCTGCGGCGCCTGCGCCGGCACCGGCGCCAAGGCCGGGACCACCCCGCGGGTCTGCCCGACCTGCGAGGGCACCGGCGCGGCCAGCCGGAACCTGGGCAACTTCGCCTTCTCCGAGCCGTGCCGCGACTGCAAGGGCCGCGGCCTGCTGGTCGACGACCCGTGCCCGGTCTGCGACGGGAGCGGACGGGGCAGGAGCACCCGCACCATCCAGGCCCGTATCCCGGCCGGGGTCGGCGACGGCCAGCGCATCAAGCTCAAGGCGAAGGGCGCGCCCGGCGAGAACGGCGGTCCGGCCGGCGACCTGTACGTCCAGGTCCACGTCAAGCCGCACCCGGTCTTCGGGCGCTCCGGCGAGAACCTGACGGTCACCGTGCCGGTCACCTTCACCGAGGCGGCCCTCGGCGCGGAGATCAAGGTGCCGACCCTCAAGGGCATGCCGGTCACCCTGCGCATCCCGCCGGGCACCCCGAACGGCCGCACCTTCCGGGTCCGCGGCCGCGGGGTCACCCGCAAGGACGGCACCAAGGGCGACCTGCTCGTCACGGTCGAGGTCCTGGTGCCGCAGAAGCTCGACGACAAGGCACGCTCCGTCCTGGAGGAGTTCCGCGACGCCACCTCCGGCGGTGACCCGCGCGCCGAGCTGATCCAACAGGCCAGAAGCGAGTAGCCATGGACGCCAACTACTTCGATCTGTCGGATGACACCCCTGTCTACGTGATCTCGGTGGCCGCCCAGCTGTCGGGGCTGCACCCGCAGACCCTTCGGCAGTACGACCGCCTCGGCCTGGTCAGGCCGGGCCGTACGGCGGGCCGCGGGCGGCTCTACTCCACCCGCGACATCCTGATGCTCCGCGAGGTCCAGCGGCTCTCCCAGGAGGAGGGCATCAACCTCGCGGGCATCAAGCGGATCCTGGAGTTGGAGAACGAAGTCATGCGCCTGCGCGAGGAGAACCACCGCCTGCGCGCGGAGGTCGCGACGATCCGCGCCCTGATCCAGTACCAGCTACCACCCGCCTGACACCCGCAGCCACCACGACCGGGGGGACTGTCCCATGGACTACAAGCTGACGCAGAAGAGCCAGGAGGCGGTCTCCTCCGCCATCCGGCGCGCCGCCGCCGAGGGCAACCCGGAGGTCGCCCCGGTCCACCTGTTCGCGGCCCTGCTCGCCCAGACCGGCGGCACCGCCGTACCCCTGCTGGAGGCCGTCGGCGCCGACGCCAAGCAGCTGCGCACCGAGGCGGAGACGCAGCTGGCGGCCCTGCCGAAGGCGCAGGGCTCGACGGTCAGCGCCCCCACCAGCTCCCGGCAGCTGCTCGCCGTGCTGCACACCGCGGCCGAGCGGGCCCGCCGTCTGGAGGACGAGTACGTCTCGACCGAGCACCTGATGGTCGGGCTGGCCGCCGACGGCGGCCCGGTCGCCGAGCTGCTGAGGTCGCGCGGGGCCGGCCCGGACGCGCTGCTGGAGGCCTTCGAGAAGGTGCGCGGGCGCGCCAAGGTCACCAGCGAGACCCCCGAGGACACCTACCAGGCGCTGCAGAAGTACGGCGTGGACCTGACCGAGCGGGCCCGCGCCGGCAAGCTCGACCCGGTGATCGGCCGCGACACGGAGATCCGCCGGGTGGTGCAGGTGCTCAGCCGCCGCACCAAGAACAACCCCGTGCTCATCGGCGAGCCCGGCGTGGGCAAGACCGCGGTCGTGGAGGGTCTGGCCCAGCGGATCGTCGCCGGCGACGTGCCCTCCAGCCTGAAGGACAAGCGCCTGATCGCCCTCGACCTGAGCGCGATGGTCGCCGGCGCCAAGTTCCGCGGCGAGTTCGAGGAGCGCCTCAAGGCCGTGCTCAACGAGATCAAGGAGAGCGAGGGGCAGGTCGTCACCTTCATCGACGAGCTGCACACCATGGTCGGCGCGGGCGCGGCCGAGGGCGCCATGGACGCGGGCAACATGCTCAAACCCATGCTGGCCCGCGGCGAGCTGCGGATGATCGGCGCGACCACGCTCGACGAGTACCGCGAGCGCATCGAGAAGGACCCAGCGCTGGAGCGCCGCTTCCAGCAGGTCTACGTGGGCGAGCCCTCCGTCGAGGACACCATCGCGATCCTGCGCGGCCTCAAGGGCCGCTACGAGGCGCACCACCAGGTCCAGATCTCCGACGGCGCGCTGGTCGCCGCCGCCGCGCTCTCCGACCGCTACATCACCTCCCGGTTCCTGCCCGACAAGGCGATCGACCTCATCGACGAGGCGGCCTCCCGGCTCCGCATGGAGATCGACTCCCGTCCCGTGGAGATCGACCAGCTCCAGCGGAACGTCGACCGGATGATGATGGAGGAGCTGGCGCTCGCCAAGGAGACCGACGAGAGCAGCCGGCAGCGGCTGGAGCGGCTCCGCGCCGAGCTGGCCGACCGCAAGGAGGAGCTGAACGCCCTGGTGGCCCGTTGGGAGCGGGAGAAGGCCGGGCTCAACCGGGTCGGCGACCTGAAGAAGCAGCTCGACGAGGCCCGCAGCGCGGCCGAGCGGGCCCAGCGCGACGGCGACTTCGAGACCGCCTCCCGGCTGATGTACGGCGAGGTGCCCCGGCTGGAGGCCGAGCTGGCCGAGGCCAGCACGGTGGCGGAGCCGCAGGACGCCATGGTCAAGGAGGAGGTCGGCCCCGACGACATCGCCGAGGTCATCTCGTCCTGGACGGGCATCCCGGCCGGCCGCCTGCTGGAGGGCGAGACCGCCAAGCTGCTGCGCATGGAGGAGGAGATCGGCGCCCGGCTGATCGGCCAGCGCGACGCCGTGCGGGCCGTCTCCGACGCCGTCCGGCGGGCCCGGGCGGGCATCGCCGACCCCGACCGGCCGACCGGCGGCTTCCTGTTCCTCGGCCCCACCGGCGTCGGCAAGACCGAGCTGGCCAAGGCCCTGGCGGAGTTCCTGTTCGACGACGAGCGGGCCATGGTCCGCATCGACATGAGCGAGTACTCCGAGAAGCACAGCGTGGCCCGGCTGGTCGGCGCCCCGCCCGGCTACGTCGGCTACGAGGAGGGCGGCCAGCTCACCGAGGCCGTGCGGCGCCGGCCGTACACCGTGGTGCTGCTGGACGAGGTGGAGAAGGCCCACCCGGAGGTCTTCGACATCCTGCTCCAGGTCCTGGACGACGGCCGGCTCACCGACGGGCAGGGCCGCACGGTCGACTTCCGCAACACGATCCTGATCCTCACCTCCAACCTCGGCTCGCAGTTCCTGGTGGACCCGACGATGGAGAACGGCGCCAAGCGCGAGGCCGTGATGAACACGGTCAGAAGCGCGTTCAAGCCGGAGTTCCTGAACCGGCTCGACGACGTGATCCTGTTCGACGCGCTCGGCAGCGAGGAGCTGTCCAAGATCGTCGATCTGCAGGTGGCGCACCTCGCCCGGCGGCTGGCCGACCGGAGGCTCACCCTCACCGTCTGCCCCGCCGCCCGCGACTGGCTGGCCCTGACCGGCTACGACCCCCTGTACGGCGCCCGCCCGCTGCGCCGGCTGGTCCAGTCGGCCATCGGCGACCCGCTGGCCCGCAAGGTGCTCTCCGGTGAGATCCAGGACGGCGACGAGGTGCTCGTGGACCTCGACCAGGAGCACGACTCCCTGACGGTCGGCACGGCCGACAGGGCGGCCCCGTGACCCGGTGACCCGGGCCCGCGCGGCCTCGCGGCCCCGGGTCCCGTGATCGGGTAAGGGATTTCCCAGCATTGGGTCAAGCCCGCCCCCGCAAAGTCCCCCCCTGTTACGTTCGACAGTCAATCGGACCATCAGGGGTGTCGGGGAAGCGCAGGGGGCGGGCGTGTCGAACGGCTCACGGAGCGCTCGGGGGCTCCTGGCGGTGCTGCTCGCCGCGGCCTGCGCGGCGGGGACCGCGACGCCCCCGGCGGCGGCCGCGGAGCCCTGCCCGCGGCGGGGCGACGCGGCGGGCGCGCCGGGCTCCGGGGGCCGGGACACCTCCTGCCGGCCCTCCCGGCCCCCGGTGGTGGGGCGGTGGGCCCCGGACGCCCCGGTGGCCGGACACCCTCCGGCCCCGGCCGCGCGGCCGCGGGCGACCGGCCGGTCCGGCACCCGCGCGTCACTGCCGGCCCCGGACCTGCTCGCGCAGGCCACCGGCCTGTCCGGTCTCTCCCGCGCCTCCGCCGTGCTCAGCTTCGCCGATGTCGGCGGGGTGGCCGGCGCTCTCGGCTTCCCCGCCCTGCCCCTCGGCGTGCCGGGCTATCCCGGCCTGGTGTGGGTGGAGTTCGTCTACCCGATCCCGGACCTGCCCGGACTGCCGAGCGCGCCGTCACCCGTCGTGCACCCCGTCGCCGTGCCCTCGGTGCCGCCGTTCGCGAACGCCGCCGGCGTGCTGACGAACGGCACCGTCCTGGCGCTGCCCGCGCCGATGCCGCCGCCCCGCCGGGCCACGGGGAGGATCGTGCGGGGGAGCACCCCTCCGGCCGCCACCCGGCAGGTCCCGGCCGCGCCCCGCACCGAGGCCACGGAGCCCCCGCCCGAGCGCGGGCAGCGGCGCAGGCTCCCGATCCTGGACGGGGTGCTCCCGGACCTGCCGCTGGACCGCGCGCTGCCGTGACCGGTGCGGTGCCCGGCTCAGCGCGCGGTGTCGAGCAGCCCGTCCAGGTCGTCCTCCGGCAGCCCGAGATCCACCCGGATCCGGTAGCGGACGCGCAGCAGCGCGGCGTGCTCCGCCCCGCCCGGCTCCGCGTCGCCGATGCCCCGGGTGGCCCAGGCGTGGGCCTGGCGCGGGTCGCCGTACGCGACGAGGGTCTCGGCGATGCTCAGCGCGGTGGCCGGGGAGACCGCCCCGCCGGACTCGATCGCCTCGATCACCTGCCGGGCCTCGTCGGGCCGCCCGAGCTCGAAGAGGGTGTCGGCGACCCCTGCCCGGGGATCCGCACCCGCCTCCCCGCCGTCGTCCGCGGCCCGCTGGAAGCAGTGGAGGGCACGGGCCGGCCGGCCCGCCTGCCGCCATTCCTCGGCGGCGAGCACGAGGACCGCCGCCCGCGAGAGGTCGCCGGACACGTACGCCTCCGCCAGCTCTTCGAGCCGCCGGGCGAGGCTTTCGTGATCGTCGGCCATGAGTGCCTGGTCGAGCAGCCGGTCGAGCTGCTCACGTGTCACATGCGCCACAGCGCGAGCGTACCGAGCGGGACTCTGTTTCGTCCGCCCAATGCACAGGTATGCGTTACGCAACTACACGTGCACATTTGTTCACGCTGAGCTTTTATCCGTAGGAAGCGGGCATATCCCGGACGCCTCCTGCTCCAGGAGCGGTGCCTTTCGAAGGAGGTGCGATGGGCATGTCCAGGCAGATGACCTTCACCCTGACGTGCGCGGCGCTTCTCTCCGTGATCGTCCCGGGATGCGCCGGATATCTCTCGGCGCGGCTGGAGGCCATCGACCAGGCCCACCGCAGGCTCGCCTCCATGGAGACCCGGCTGCGCGAGGCCGGTCTGCCCGGCCCGGCCCTCGCCGTGCCCCCCTTCCCGCTCTGCGGCCCCTCGTACCGCTCCGCGCCGAAGGCGCGGCAGACGGCCGCGGCGCACGCCCCGCACCGGGCGCGCGGGAAGAAGGGCGGCGAGCGCGACCGCACCGACCGCCGGGGACGGGAGCGGGACGGGGCCGCGGAACCGGGCACGCCGCGGCAGGCGCCGCCCGGTACGGACGGCACGGCGGGGGACTCCTGGGCAGGCGCCTCGGGCACCGTCCCGGACACCGCGCTCGCCCTCGGCACGGAGGAGACGCCGGAGGCCGGAGAGGCGGGACCCGTGTACGGCACGGCGGTGGGCACCGCGGCGGACACGGTGCCGGACACCGCGGCGGACACGGCGGGCACGGTGCCGGCGGCCGCGGACACCGGCACGGAGGCCGCGGACACCGGCACGGAGGCCGCGGACACCGGCACGGAGGCCGCGGAGTCCGGGGAGGCCGGGAGCGTGGGGGACACCGCACCGGGCACCGGGCGGGACCGGGCCGCCACCGGGCGGGCACCCGCGGCGGAGGCCGGGACGCCGTCCGGCGGCGGCGAGGGCCGGCGCCCCGGCGCCCCGTCCGGCCCGCGGACATGGCTCCCGGGCACCGCGCAGGCCGACGGCCTCTGGCCGCCGATCGCCCCGCACGCCCACACCGGGCAGACCTTCCCCTTCGGGAACCCGCCCGTCCTGCCCCTGTCCGCCCCGCGCTTCGCGCTCTGGTGATCCCGCCGCCCGGACCCGTCCCGCGCGCGTCCGGCCCCTGAGCACCCCGCCCCGCGCGCCCCTGCGGCCGCCGTCCCGGGCGCGGGCACCGTCCGGACCGGCCCGCGTCCCTACCGGGCCTCGCGGTCCGCGGCCCCCCTGGCGAACTCCCGGTTCAGGTAACCCCGGATCAGCCGCTTGGCCTCGGCGATGATCTCGGGGGAACCGTCCGGGTCGCGCCGGAAGGCCATCTTCAGCACCGCGTCCCCCGCCTCGACGGCCACGAGGATGGCCAGGTCGAGCTCCTCGCTGTCGGCCAGGCCGTACTCCTGCAGGAGCAGGCCGCGCAGCCGTCCGGCGATCACCGTGTTGTTCTCGGCCACGGGGTCGAGCATGTTGAGGTCGACCACGTCGCCGAAGTGCAGGGAGCGGAATCCTGGAACGGTCCGGTTCATCTCGACGTACTCGTCGATGATCGCGTCGACCGCGTCCCACCACCCCCCGTAGTCCTCGGACAGGAAGCGCGCACCGATCCGGGAGACGAATCTCTCCATGTGGCGGCGGGTCACCGCCTGGGCGATGGCCCGCTTGTCCGGGAAGAACTGGTAGACGGAGCCGATCGCGACCCCGGCGCGCTCGGCGATCCGGGTGGTGGACAGCGCCTCGTACCCGATCTCGTCCAGCAGTTCCGCGCACGCGTCGAGCATCCTCTCGACACGCCGTGCGCTGCGTCGCTGGGTGGGCTGGCGCCGCAGTGGAGTCTCACCGCACTCCTCGGTGGGCAGGATGGACGACATCCTTCCATCTTGCCCGTCCGGCCCCGTCCGGTCAGGCGCTATCGGGTCAATCACCGGATCGTCCGGGCTTCGCGGCCAGACCGGTGCACCCGCGCAGCGACTTCCAGTCGGCGACGGCCCGCTGCCGGGCGTCGCCGGTGAGCGGGACCGGCACGCCACCCTGGATGACGGCCGGCGTCCACTGGTCCTTGAGCACCTTCCGGCCGTTGATCGTCAGCGTGAGCACGCCGGTCCTGCCGGTCTCGGGCCCCCAGTTGTAGAAGACGAAGTTGCCCAGGCCGTAGTTGACGTAGGCGTTCCGCAGGTAGCCGCCGCCGAGCAGGATGTGCGCGTGGCCTCCCACGACCACGTCGGCCCCGGCCGCGACCAGCTTGGGCGCCAGGCTCCGCTGCGCCTCGTTCGGGCACTTCTGCAGCTCGGTGCCCCAGTGCAGGTGGACGATGACGGTGTCGGAGTCCTGGCGCGCCCTGCGCACCTCCCGGATGAGCCGCGCCTCGTTCTTGGCGGAGGCCAGCCCGCCCTTGTCGCCCTTCGCCGTCCAGGCGGTGATGAACTCCGAGTCCAGCACCTGGGTCGCGCCGATGATCGCCACCCGGTTGCCGTTGACGGTCGTCCGCCACGGCCGGTACGCCTGGGCCTCGTTCGCGCCCACGCCCACGACCGGGAACTTCGCGCGCCTGATCGCGGCCAGCGAGTCGGCCAGCCCGCTGTCCATGTAGTCCATGCCGTGGTTGTTGGCCATGGACGCCACGTCCACCCCCGCCGCCTTCAGCGCGGTCAGCGCGCTGGCGGGGGCGCGGAAGGTGTACTGCTTGCCGGGGGCGGGGGTGCCGCCGGTGGTGATCGCGGTCTCCAGGTTCACCATGGCGATGTCCGCTCTGCGGAGCACCTTGGCGATCGGCCCCAGGGCGGTGCGAGGATTGGTGTTCAGCCTGGTTCGCAGGACACCCTCGAAGTGCACGTCACCACCGAAGGAGATGGTGAACGGCCCGCGCTCCGGGGTGGGCGTGGCCTCCACCGCGGTGGCCGGCGTGCGGGCGGTCCCGTCCCCGTCCCGGGCCTTCTCCGGGGCGGCGGACTCGGCCGCCGTGCAGGCCGCGGCGAGCAGGGCGGATACGGCGGCGGCGGCCACTCCGAGGCGGCGGCGGGTATAGGTGTTCATCGTCATCCGAGCATGCCATCTCCACCCCGGTAAGTGGGACGACTCGCCCGCCGAGACGGCCCCCCGACCGAACTGGAAGGAATCCATTAGTTGGACAGCTCAAATTTGGGACGTAATGTTGACGGCATGGAAGACGACGATCTGCTCCGCCAGGCCGGCCTGCGGGTGACCGCGGCCCGGGTCGCGATCATGCAGACCGTGCGGGAGGGCGACCACCTCGACGTGGACTCCATCCACCGCGGCGTGCTGGAGCGGGTCGGCCAGGTCTCCCTCCAGGCCGTCTACGACTCGCTGAACGCGCTGCACGGCAAGGGCCTGCTCCGCCGGATCGAGCCGGCCGGCAGCCCCGCCCGCTACGAGACCCGGGTGGGCGACAACCACCATCACCTCGTCTGCCGGGAGTGCGGGAAGGTCACGGACGTCGACTGCGCCGTCGGGCACGCCCCGTGCCTCGACCCTGCCTCCGACTCCGGGTATCTGGTCGACGAGGCGGACATCACCTACTGGGGCGTCTGCCCCGACTGCCGCCGCTGAGGGAGCCGCCCGGCGGCCCCGCTCCCGCCTCTCCCCCGAGTACGGCCTGCGTCCCTCCCGCGGCTGCAGGCCGTACCCGTCGTCACAGGTCGAACTCGCCGTCCTTGACGCCCCCGACGAAGGCGTCCCACTCACCCGGAGTGAAGATCAGGACCGGCCCCTGCCGGTCCTTGCTGTCCCGGACGCCGACGCGCCCGCCCGACAGCCGGGCGACCTCCACGCAGTTGCCGTTGGCCGCGCTGCGGGCGCTCTTCTTCCAGACCGCACCCGCGAGATCAGCTTCATACATGTCTCTATCTCCTTTACGGGAAACGCCCTCGGTTCCCGCTGGGGCAGCTGCTCAGGAGGGTTGAGGAGACTGCCTATCTCCAACGCTCATCGATGATCTTCTCGATGAGTTCCCGAGAGCCGTCGACACCGAATGCCTCCGACTGCAGATGGCCGAAGGCGATCTCATAGCCGTACACCATCTCCTCGTCTTCCACGAAGCGCGCGCTGTAGAGCGACTCCAGGTACACGACGTCGTGGAATGCGGGGAACTTGAGGTGGAAGAAGGAGCCGGTGTTCACCGGGTGCTCGCCGTGCAGAGGCAGGACCTGCACACGCACGTTCGGCAGCCGGGAAAGCTCGATCAGGTGTCCGAGCTGTCCGCGCATCACCGCCGCGCCGCCGAAGCGGCGCAGGAGGACCGACTCGTCCATGACCACCCAGAGCCTGAGCGGATCGGCGCTCCTCGTGATGAGGTCCTGCCGGGCCATACGGGCGTTCACCCGGCTGCGGAACTCTCCCGGCGGAATCCGAGTGATCGGCTGCGTGGCACGAATGACCTCGCGCGCGTACTCCTCGGTCTGCAGCAGACCCGGCACGAGCTGGGGTTCCCAGTTGAGCGCCGAGACCGCCTCCGCCTCCAGCCCCAGCAGGGTGGTGAGTTCCTGGGGCAGGGAGTCCGAATAGTCTTCCCACCAGCCCTTCCGGGCCGCGTCCCGATGAAGCTCCAGCAGCTCCTGCCGCCGGGCCTCATCCACTCCATACAGCTCGGCGAGGGCTTCGACGTCGCTTCTGCGCGGCATGGTCTTGGCGTTCTCGATGCGACTGACCTTGGACGCCGACCACGTCAGCCGCACGGCGACGTCCTCACCGCTCAGGTCGCAGCCCTCCCGCAGCCGGCGCAGCTCCTGGCCGAGCCTCAGCCGGCGAACGGTTGGACTGCCACGCTCGGGCACCGTCCGACCCCCTCACCGATATGGAGGTGTATCGCTACAGGACTGTTTAAGGCCCCACAATTCGGAGCCTCGGCCTCATCGTACACTGCAACTTGCACGAGGAGCTGCGCGGGTTCTCCCAATGTTCTCTCCATAAAACCTTGCCGCAAGCCTTTCCGTGACAGAGGGTCGGCCGGAGAAGTCCCCGCCGTCACCCCGGGCGGACGGCGAGGATTTCCGGGAACGCCTTTACCTTCCGCCCCCGGCGGCTCGCACGCCCCTCAGTTTGCGGCCCCGGACCGGCATCCCCTTTCCCATGCAAGTTGCACGAGGGCGTGCACCACCGCTTGCATGAAAAGTTCCCTGATATTTCCGGCGGCAGAGTATTGCAGCATTTGACACCCCGGGGGAGCATCTGATTAGGGGAGGCTCCGCCGCCCGGACGCACCGGCGGCGGCACGGCCTCGCGCGAGCGCCCGGGTTCCAGGGAGGCGGATGGTCACGCGACGGGGGAGACGGCGGGCGACGGCCGACGGTCGCGCACCGGCGGCACACGAAGCCGCGAAAGCATCACGGAAAGCCCACAAGGCACGAATGCATCGAGCCGGCGGCCACCGGCCCGGATGCTGTCACAAGAGCTCCGCAACGACGCCACGGAGGGAGCCTCCCATGCACTTTTACGCCATCAACGGGATCTACGCAATCAAGACCCGGCTGGCCCGGATGATCGAGCGGGCCGACGACGAGCTCTGCATGGACCAGGACGAGTGGGCCTACCGGCTCGGCTGGACCGTGCAGAGGACCGGGTTCGGCGCCCGGCACTACCGCAACCCCCTGTTCGACCTGCAGAAGGCCGAGCGCATCTACGCGACCGGCGAAGTGAGCGAGAATGTCGCCGCGTAACCCCCGCGACGACCGCCACCGGTCACGGGAGTCCTCGTGGCCGGTCCGCAGGGCGCCCCTGCCGGTGCGGCTCTGGCGGTGGCGGACGGAGATCGTGCTCTCGATCGTGACCGGCGCCGCCGTCGCCCTGGTGGCGGCGAGCCTGCGCGCGGGCGAGTGGTGGCCGTTCCTGGCGCTCACCAGCACCGTCTGGTTCCCCGCCGCGACCCGCACCGGACGCGGGTGGACCATCGCGCGTCTGCGCTGCCTGGCCTCCCGGCACCGCATCCACCGGGTGTGCATGGAGACGCCCCTGCACACGCGGTCCGGCAGGCTGCCGCTGGTCATGAGGATCACCCCCACCGCCGCCGGCGAACGGGCCGTGATCATGATCAGGGCCGGGATCTGCGCGGCGGACTTCCGGGCGCACGCCGAGGAGATCGCGGCGGCATGCCTCGCCAGGCGGGTGGTCGTCACCCGCCATCCCCGGTGGGCCAACCTGGTCGTCCTGGAGATCGTCCGCAGGGAGGCCGAGGTGCCGCCCGGGCTCTCCCCCGAGTTCGAGCGCGTCTACGGCGGGATCGGGCGCACGCCCCGGATCCGGGACGGCGCGGTGGAGGAGAGGCCGGAGGACGGGCGCCTGCCGCGGGCCGCCTGACCGCGCCGCGCGGACCGGGTGGGCACCGCCGCCCGGCCGCCCCGCGCGGGCACCGGCGTGTCCCGGAGAACGGGCCTCGGGGCTTCCCCTCGTCCCCGGCGCCGGGTAATGATGAGTTCATTCATCGAACCCAGGAGTGCCGATGCGAACCGCCCACCGGACCTGTCCCCTCTGCGAGGCCGTCTGCGGTCTGCGGCTGACGCTCGACGACGCCGGGCAGGTCACCTCGGTGAAGGGGGATCCGGACGACCCGTTCTCCCGGGGCTTCATCTGCCCCAAGGGCGCGAGCCTGGGCCGGCTCGACTCCGACCCCGACCGGCTCAGCGCCCCGATGGTCCGCACCGGCGGCACCTGGCGCGAGACCACCTGGGCGGAGGCCTTCCGCGCCGTCGAGCGGGGCCTGACCGGCGTCGCCGAGGCGCACGGGCGCCAGGCCCTGGCCGTCTACCTCGGCAACCCGAACGCCCACACCATGGCCGGGGCCCTGTACGGCGCGCCGCTGATCCGCGCCCTCGGCACCCGCAACGTCTTCTCCGCCAGCACCGCCGACCAGATGCCCAAGCACGTCTCCTGCGGCCTGATGTTCGGCGACCCGCTGGCCATCCCGGTGCCCGACCTGGACCGCACCGACTATCTGCTGATGCTCGGCGCCAACCCGCTGGAGTCCAACGGCTCGCTCTGCACCGCCCCCGACTTCCCCGGCCGGCTGAAGGCGCTGCGCGCCCGGGGCGGCAGGCTCGTGGTCGTCGACCCCCGGCGGACCCGCACCGCCGCGCTCGCCGACGAGCACCTGTTCGTCCGCCCCGGCACCGACGCCCACCTGCTGTTCGGCATCGTCCACACCCTCTTCGCCGAGGACCTCACCTCGGTCGGCGTCGAGGTCGAGGGCCTGGCGGAGCTGCGCGCCCTCGCCGAGGACTTCGCCCCCAAGGTCGTGGCGGAGGCCTGCGGAGTACCCGCCGACGTCATCGTACGGCTCGCCCGCGAGCTGGCCGCCGCCCCCACCGCGGCCGTCTACGCCCGCATCGGCACCTGCACCGCCGAGTTCGGCACCCTCGCCCAGTGGCTGGTCGACGCGGTCAACGTGCTGACCGGCAACCTCGACCGGCCCGGCGGCGTCATGTTCGCCAAGCCCGCCACGGAGACCGGGCGGCGGCGCCGGCCGTACGCCGCGGGGCGCTGGCACAGCCGCGTGCGGGGCCTGCCGGAGGCGAACGGGGAGCTGCCGGTGGCCACCCTCGCCGACGAGATCGCGACCCCGGGCGACGGACAGGTCAGGGCGCTGGTCGTGGTGGCGGGCAACCCCGTGCTCTCGGCGCCGGACGGCCCCCGGCTGGAGGAGGCCCTGCGCACCCTGGAGTTCATGGTCTGCGTCGACCCCTACCTCAACGAGACGACCCGGCACGCCGACGTCGTCCTGCCCCCGCCCCCGGTGCTGAGCTCACCGCACTACGACTTCTCGCTGCTGGCCTTCGCGGTGCGCAACTACGCCCGGTTCTCCCCGCCGGTGCTGCCGCCGGAGCCCGGGCGGCCCTCGGAGGCGGAGATCCTCGCCAGGCTCGCGCTGATCGCCTCCGGGCAGGGCGCGGACGCCGACCCGGCCGTGCTCGACGAGCTGATCCTCGACCAGCTGCTCCGCAGGGCCGTCGGGACGCCCGGCTCGCCGGTCGAGGGACGGGACCCGGCCGAGCTCCGCGCCGGGCTGGAGGGCGACAGCGGGGCCGAGCTCCGGCTGGACGCCATGCTCAAGCTCGGCCCCTACGGGCTCTCCCTGGCCGAGCTGCGGGCCCACCCGCACGGGCTCGACCTCGGCCCCCTCGCCCCCCGGCTGGGCGAGGTGCTGCGCACCGCCTCGGGCAGGGTGGAGCTGGCCCCGCCCCGGCTGGTGGAGGACGTCGCCCGGCTCCGCGCGCGGCTGGCCGTGCCGGCACCGGAGATGGTGCTGATCGGCCGGCGGCACCTGCGCTCCAACAACAGCTGGCTGCACAACGTGGCCCCGCTGGTCGGCGGGAGCAACCGGTGCACGCTGCAGGTCAACCCGGACGACGTGCGCAGGCTCGGGCTGGGCGGGCACGCCGTGGTCCGCAGCGCCGCCGGGGAGGTGACCGTGCCGGTGGAGCCGACCGACTCGATCATGCCTGGCGTGGTGAGCCTGCCGCACGGCTGGGGGCACGCCGGCAGCGCGCAGCGGGTCGCGGCCGAGCACGCCGGGGTGAGCGTGAACGCGCTGACGGACGCCTCGGCGGTCGACGCGCCCTCCGGGAACGCGGTGTTCAACGGGGTCCCGGTCACCGTCGCGCCCGTCTGACCGCCCGCGACGCCCCGCGACGCCATGGCCCGGCGGGAAAGGACCTGCGGCGAGCACTAGGCTTGCGCCCGTGACCACCCCTCCAGAACAGGACCGTCTGCACGCCCAGCTCGCCTTCGCCATGGAGATCGACAAGCTCCGGCGCGTCGTCCGCCGCAACACCCTGATGGACGGGTCGCGGCGGGAGAACGACGCCGAGCACTCGTGGTACGTCGGCATGCTGGCAATGGTCTTGGCCGAGCACGCTCCGCCGGGGACCGACCTGGACAAGGTCATCGCGATGCTGCTCGTCCACGACATCGTCGAGATCGACGCCGGCGACACCTTCATCTACGACTCCCAGGCCGTGGAGAACCAGCTGGAGATCGAGCGCAAGGCCGCCGACCGGATCTTCGGGCTGCTCCCCGAGGACCAGGCGGCGCGGCTGCGCGCGCTCTGGGACGAGTTCGAGGAGCGCAAGACGCCGGAGGCCAGGTTCGCCAAGGCCCTGGACCGGATCGCGCCGATCCTGGCCAACCACCACAACGAGGGCGGCACCTGGTCGCTCTACAAGGTGACGGCCGAGCAGGTGCTGGAGAAAGTGAAGATCATCGAAGAGGGGTCACCCACCCTCGGCGCCTACGCCACGGAGATCGTCGAGCTCTCCGTCCATCGGGGACATCTGGCGCGTGCATAACGCGGTTCCCGGGTAGGTCCCTATGGGTCGAGAGGGGGCGATGGTGAAGGAATCAGTCCAGGCCGGACGTCGGAGCTTCAAGAGTCTGGCGTCCACGATCGACATCGTCGGTCCGATCGAGCGGTCGTCACGGCTGGACCGGCCGATCCGCGGCCTGGCCAAGGCCGTACGCCGCAGGATCGGGCCGGGGCGCCTGCGCGACCTGCTGCACGGCGTCCCCACCGGCAAGCCCCTCCACCCGCCGCTCGTCACCTTCGTCGTGGGCTGCTGGGCGGCGACGTCGGTGATCGACCTGACCGGGACCGGCTCCCGCGCCGCGCGGACCGTGCTCACCGCCGGGCTCGGCGCCGCGCTGCCCGCCGTCGCCTCGGGCATCACGGACTGGTCCGTCATCCATCGCGAGCAGCAGCGCGTCGGCTTCGTGCACGCGATCACCAACCTGACCGCCTTCGGCCTCTACGCCGGCTCGCTCGCGCTCCGCATCGGCGGGCGCGAGCGGGCCGCCCGGCTCCTGTCGTACGCCGGGCTGGGCGCGGCGGGCCTGGGCGGCTTCCTCGGCGGCCACCTGTCCTACCGGCAGGCGGTCGGGGCCAACCACGCCGACTCGGTCGCCCACCTGGTCCCGCTGGGCTGGTACGACCTGTGTTCTCTCAACGACCTGCCGAACGGCCGGCCGGTGGCCCGGCGGCTGGGCTACATCGACCTGTTCGTGCTCCGGGTCGACGGCGAGGTCACCGTGCTCGCCGACCACTGCCCGCACCTCGCCGGCCCGCTGCACCAGGGGCGGCTGGTCGCCGAGGGCGGAGCCGCCTGCGTGACCTGCCCCTGGCACGGCAGCACCTTCCGGCTCTCGGACGGAGCCGTCGTGCACGGTCCGGCGACCGCGCCCGTGCCGGCCTTCGACACCCGCATCCGCCGCGACGGCGTCATCCAGGTCCGCCCGGCGCAGCGCTGACCGCCGCGCCGGACCGGCGCAGCGCACGGCGGGAGCGCGAACTCCGGAACCCCGCACAACGGGAACGCGGAACCCGGCACCGCGCACGGCGGGCCCGCCTCCGCGGCACCGGGACGGGACCCCGCGCCGCGGAGGCGGGGCGGGGGCCGGAGCGGTCAGTCCTCGGCGCCGCCGTCCGCGGGATGCTCGACCAGGGCGAGGACCCGGCTGGACATGAACCTGGCGGTCCGCACCGCCGTACCGCTCCGGGTGACCTCGCTCACCTCGACCACGCCGCCGCGGCGGTTGGCGATCTCCACCCGGCGGCCCGCCCTGGTCGCGGCGACCTCGTACGTGCGCGAGGAGTCCCCCGCGTCGATGACGATCTCTACCCTGTCGCCTTTCATGTCGGGTTCATACCCATACAGGGTAGATTTTATCCGTACACCAGTTTGACAATGGCCGCGACGCCGACGCAGACGATGAACCCCCGCAGCACCGGGGCGGGCAGCTTCCGGCCCACCCGGGCACCGAGATAGCCGCCGATCGTCGCGCCCACCGCGACCAGCGCCACCGCCCGCCAGTCGATCTCGGCCATGGGGAACAGGTCCAGCGCGTCGGCCGTGACGAACAGCACCGCCGCGACCCCGTTGACCACGAGCGAGAGCACGTTCTTGGCGGCGTTCACCCGCTGCAGCTCCTCCTCGAGGAAGATGCCGAGCAGCCCGATGAGCAGCACGCCCTGGGCCGCGCCGAAGTAGCCGCCGTAGATCCCGGCGCCGAAGACGCCGAGCCAGAGCCACGGGCCGCCGTGCGGGTGGGCGTGCTCGCGCCGGGCGGCGATCCGGGCGCTGAGCCTCGGCTGCGCCACGACCAGCACGCACGCCAGGCCGATCAGGGCCGACACGATCACGGTGAAGGTGCGCTCCGGCAGGGAGAGCAGGAGCACGCCGCCGATGAGGGACCCGAGGAGCGAGCCGGCCCCCAGCCGGACCAGCCGGTCGCGCTGCCCCTTCAGCTCGGCGCGGTAGCCCAGCGCCCCGGTCAGCGAGCCGGGCACCAGCCCGATGTTGTTGGAGACGTTGGCCACGACCGGTGGCAGCCCCACCGCCACCATCGTGGGGAACGTGATCAGCGATCCGGAGCCCACGACGGCGTTGATGCCCCCGGCCCCGATCCCGGCCGCGAAGATCGCGACCGCCTCCCACGGCGTCATGCGCGCCCTCCTCACTCGTACGGCTCGCGCCCGCTGACGGTGCACGGCACTCACCGCACCTTAGGAGGGGGCCGGTCCTCACCCGGGGGCGGGGGTCCCCCTCACCGCCCCGTCCGTACCGGGCGCGTCGCCGGCCGGGTCCGGGGCCCCCGGCGCACGCGCACCGCCGTCCCCCGCTCCCGTCCGCCCCGGCTCCGGCACCGCACCCGCCTCCCTCCCGGCGGCGACGGCGTTCGCGAACAGGCCGCCCAGCCCCTCCAGGGCCCTGCCCATCTCCGAGGGCACGATCCAGAGCTTGTTCGCGTCGCCTTTGGCGATCTGCGGGAGCGTCTGGAGGTACTGGTAGGCGAGGAGCCGCTGGTCGGGCTTGCCCTCGTGGATGGCCCGGAACACCATGGCGATCGCGTCGGCCTCGCCCTTGGCCCGCATCGCCCGCGCCTCGGCGTCGGCCTGGGCCCGCAGCACCGCGGCCTCCGCCTCGCCGCGCGCCGCCAGGACCGCGGCCTGCTTCTGCCCCTCCGCGGTGAGGATGGCCGCCTGCTTCTGCCCCTCGGCGGTGAGCACCGCCGCGCGCTTGTCGCGGTCGGCGCGCATCTGCTTCTCCATCGAGTCCTGGATGGAGGCCGGGGGGTCGATCGCCTTGAGCTCGACCCGGTTGACCCGGATGCCCCACTTGCCGGTGGCGTCGTCGAGGACCCCGCGCAGCTCGCTGTTGATCTCCTCGCGGGAGGTCAGCGTGCGCTCCAGGTCCATGCCGCCGACCACGTTGCGCAGCGTCGTCACGGTGAGCTGCTCGACGCCGACCAGGAAGTTGGCGATCTCGTAGGTCGCCGCGCGGGGGTCGACGACCTGGAAGTAGATGACCGTGTCGATGGAGACGACGAGGTTGTCGGAGGTGATGACCGGCTGCGGGGGGAAGGAGACGACCTGCTCGCGCAGGTCGATCGTCTCCTTGATCCGGTCGATGAAGGGGACCACGAGGTTCAGTCCGGGCAGGAGGGTGCGGTGGTATCTCCCGAGCCGCTCCACGATCCCCGCCGTGGCCTGCGGCACGATGCGGACCGTCCGGACCAGTGCGAGCGCGGCGATGGCGACCACGACGAGCGCGGCGACAAGCGATGATCCCATTGGCCACTCCGGGCGGTCGAGTCAAATGGATCTCTCGTCACCTGGAATGGTATTTCGTTTTACTTCCCCGCAGTGGCCTGAGTCACATTTCAGCTCAGAACTGCTGCGCGCGGGCGTACCACCGGCCGTCCGCCCCCCGCTCCAGGCTGAGCGGGAGACCGAAGGTGCGCGAGAGGGTGTCGGCGGTCATCACGTGGTCGATCGGGCCCTGGGCGACCACCGAGCCGTGCCGGAGCAGCAGGGCGTGGGTGAAGCCGCTGGGCACCTCCTCCACGTGGTGGGTGACCAGCACCATCGTCGGTGCCTTCGGATCGTGCGCCAGGACCGCCAGCCGGCGGACCAGGTCCTCCCGGCCGCCCAGGTCCAGCCCGGCGGCGGGCTCGTCCAGCAGGAGCAGCTCCGGGTCCGGCATCAGCGCCCGGGCGATCTGCACCCGCTTGCGCTCGCCCTCCGACAGGGTGTTGAACCGGCGGCGGATCAGGTGGGCGCAGCCGAGCTGGTCGATCAGCTCGACCGCCCGGGTGACGTCGTGGGAGTCGTACTCCTCCTTCCAGCGGCCGAGGATCGCGTAGGAGCCGGTGAGCACCAGGTCGATGACCTTCTCCTCCGGCGGCACCCGCTCCGCCAGGGCCGCGCTCGCCAGCCCGATGCGCGGGCGCAGGTCGAACACGTCGGTCTGGCCCAGCCGCTCGTCCAGGATCTCCACGGTGCCCTCGGTCGGGAACAGCATGGCCCCGGCCACCTGGAGCAGCGTCGTCTTGCCCGCCCCGTTGGGGCCGATGACGACCCACCGCTCGTCCTCGTGGACGGTCCACTCGATGTTCCGCAGCAGGACCGCCCCGTCCCTGCGGACGGTGACATCCTGTAGCCGAAGCACCTGACCGCCCATGCGCCACGCCTCCTTGATAATCGCTCGGTCAAAACCTATTGCAGGACAAGCGCATATCGTGGATCGGTGCACCCTGATTCACCGATCTCGGCAACGCTGGTCTGCTGGGGCAACGCCTGGCTCGCCGGACGGACGGGCCTCGACGAGGCCGCCGACCGCGTGGAACGGCAGGCCGGACCGCAGCTCGTCGCCACCGCCGCCGGGGACGTCCCGCTCCGGAGCGTCCTCGCCGACCTGCGGGGCGAGGGGTTGTCCGCACTGCGCCTGGCCCTCCCCGTCGCGGGCGACCCGCTCGGGCTCACCGGACCGCCCCCCTTCAACTCCGCGGCCGTCGACGCCGGCCAGGCCGTGACGGCCGTCCTCCCCGGCAGGTGCCTGGGGCTGGTCCCGGCGCCGGACCGCCGCGGATCATCGTACGCCGGGGTGCGCTGGAGCGTGTTCGAGGCCTCCCCCGCGGCCCCCGACCTGCCCTCCCTCGCCGAGGCCGAGCACGCGCTGGCCCTCGCGATGCGCGCGGCCACCGACGCGCTGCTCGGCGTCGAGGGACCGGCCCAGGGCCGGCGCCCGGTCAGGTCCGACGACGAGGGCCTCGCGCCCGGCTATCCCGCCCGCGCCCACCGGGTCGCCGCGCTGGCCGCCCGGCTCGCCGCGGTGCTCCGGCTGGCCGACGACCGGGGCCTGACCTCGGGCCAGGTCGCCGTGCGCAGCCAGGCCCTGCGCGAGCTCGACCGCGCGGTACGGCGGGCGCGCGTGGCCGCCCACCACGCCATCACCGAACTCGTCTGACCGCCGCCCCGTCCCCGAGGCCGGGACCGTACGGCCGGGGCGCCGCCGGGGCACGGCGGGCGGGCGGGGCGGACGGCGGGTCAGATGGCGAAGACCTCGGCGAAGCGCTCCAGCAGCGCGGGGTCGCCCTCGATGCGCACGGCGCCGGTGGCGACGGCCTCGGCCGGGGTGATCTCCCCGGCCATCACCGCCTTGATCGCCATGCCGGTCTCGATGACCAGGTCCGCGTCCGGCAGCGGACCCTCACCCGCGTTCAGCGCGCCGTCCGCGACGCGCATGTGGAAGACGGTCTCGCCCATGCGCACCTCGTAGCGGGCCGCCAGCCCGGCGGCGGCCTCGGGACGGAAGGTGTTGCGCATCGCCAGGACCATCGAGGCCGGGGTGACGATCTCGCCGGGGCGGGGCTCGCCCAGCGACCTGGCGCCCCACCGGCTCAGGTGCATGACGGCCTCCTCCAGGTCGCGGCCGTAGTCGGTCAGCTCGTAGACCACCGAGCCGTCGGGGCGGGGCAGGACGCGGCGCTGCACCACGCCGGCGGCCTCCATCTCCTTCAGCCGGGCCGACAGGATGTTGGTCGGGATCTTCGGCAGCCCGTTGCGCAGGTCGGTGTAGCGCCGGGGGCCGACCAGAAGATCACGGATGATGAGCAGCGCCCAGCGCTCGCCCACGATCTCCACCGCGCGGGCGAGCCCGCAGTACTGTCCGAACTCACGCTTCGCCATGCTTCGGATTTTATGTCACACACCCGTTGACATAGCTAGCTTGTTTTTAGCAAGCTTGCTTCAGCACGACGGCGGGACGCGAGTCCCGATGAACCCCTGACGACGCGGAAGACGAGAGCCGCCCCCGGCGGCGCCGTCTCCGGCCTCCTCGAAAGGACGCCCTCATGCGCAAGCTCAAGCTCCAGGTCCAGACCACCGCCGACGGCTACATGGGCGGCCCCGACGGCGAGATGGACTGGATGCACTTCCCCTGGAGCGACGACCTCAACGCCTACCTCGACGCGCTGACCAAGCCGGTCGACACCATCGTGCTGGGCCGCAGGCTCGCCGAGGGCTTCATCCCCGCCTGGGAGGCCGGGCCCGAGGGCGAGCCCCAGGAGACGATCGACTGGATGAACGACACCCCCAAGGTCGTCGTCTCCGGCTCCCTCACCGAGTCGCCCTGGAAGAACGCCACCGTCGTCGGCGGCGACCTCACCGAGACCATCGGCGGGCTCAAGGCCCGGCCCGGCGGCGACATCATCACCTACGGCGGCTCCACCCTCGCGCGCAACCTCATCGCCGCCGGGCTGGTCGACGAGCTCCACCTGATCGTCAACCCGACCGCGATCGGCACCGGGCTGCCCGTCTTCCCCACCACCGGCGCCGTCCAGCGCTTCCGGCTCGTCACCACCCAGCCGTTCGAGTGCGGCATCACCGCGCTCTGCTACGCACCGGTCCGCTCCTGACCGCTCCCCCGGGAAGCGGGGCGTCCGGACGGCCGCCTCCGGCGGGAGCCCTCCGCGGCTCCCGCGGGTGACCCCCGCGGAGGCGGACGCAGGCCGGGGCCCTCCCGACCGCCGCCGGGCGGCGGTCAGGCCAGGCCGTGCCGGACCGCGTAGAGCGCGGCCTGGGTCCTGTCCTGCACGCCCAGTTTCATCAGCACGTTGGAGACGTGGGTCTTCACCGTCTTCTCCGCCACCGCCAGCTCCCGGGCGATCTCCCGGTTGGAGCGGCCCGCGGCGAGCAGCGCCAGCACCTCCCGCTCCCGGTCGGTCAGCGGCACCGCCGGACCCGGCCCCGCGGGGGCGGGCGCGGGCGCCGCCAGCACCGCCTCGGCGGCCTCGGGGGCCAGCAGCACCTGCCCGCCGTGGACCGCCCGGATCGCCTGGACGAGCGCCGCGGGCTCGACGTCCTTGTAGAGGAAGCCCGCCGCCCCGGCCCGCATCGCCGGGGCCACGTCCCCGCGGTCGGTGACCGAGGTCAGCACCAGCACGCGCACCGGGAGCCCGCGCTCGGCGATCCGGGCCAGCGCGCCGGGGCCGTCGAGGACCGGCATCCGCAGGTCGAGCAGGAGCACGTCCGGGGCGAGCGAGGCGGCCAGCTCCACCGCCTCGGCTCCGTCCCGGGCCTCCCCGACCACCTCAAGGTCGTCCTGCAGGTCCAGGAACGTGCGCAACCCCTGCCGGACGACCGGGTGGTCGTCGGCGACCAGCACCCGGATCATCGCGCCGCCTCCCCGTCCGCCGGAGTGCCGCCCCGGCGGCCCGCCCTCTCCCCGCCCGCCGCACGGGCGCCCGTGCGGATCATCCCGTGGGCACCTCCATCCGCACCAGCGTGCCGCGCCCCGGTTCCGAGACCACCCGCACGCTCCCGCCCAGCGCCCGGGCCCGGTCGCCCATCGAGGCGATGCCCAGCCCGTGTCCCGAGACCGCGGCCGCATCGAAACCGGTCCCGTCGTCGCGCACCTCCATGACCAGGCGGCCCTCCTCGCAGCCCAGGCGTACGGTGACCGCCTCCGCGGCCGCGTGCCGGGAGGCGTTGTGCAGCGCCTCCTGGGCGATCCGCAGCACGGCCGCCTCGGTCTCCGGCCCCAGCGCGCACACCTCGCCCTCCTCGAAGGAGAACGAGGCCGGGTGGAGCCGGTCCAGCAGCCGGACGTGCTTGCGGAGCGTCTCGGCCAGGCCGTGGCGGTCGAGCTCCGCCGGGCGCAGCTCCACGATGACCGCGCGGAGCTCGGCCAGCGCCTCCCCCGCCAGCCGCTCCACCCGCTCCAGCTCCCCCAGCGCCCGGCCGGGGTCGCGGGTGACCAGCGAGGCCGCCGCCTGGGCGGTGAGCCGGAGCGAGAACAGCTTCTGGGTCACCGCGTCGTGCAGTTCCCTGGCCATCCGGGTGCGCTCCTCCACCAGGGCGAGCTCCCTGCTCCGCTCGTAGAGGCGGGCGTTGGTCAGGGCGATCGCGGCGTGCGCGGCGAACATCGTCAGCAGCCGCTGGTCTGTCTCGGTGAACCCGCCCGGAGTGCGCTTGTTGGACAGGAAGATGATGCCGAGCACCCGGTCGCCGTCGCGGATCGGCACCCCGAGGAAGTCCTTCAGCACCGGATGGGCGCGCGGCCAGGAGTCGAAGCGGGGGTCCCGGCGGATGTCGGCCAGCCGGACCGGCGCGCCCTCGCGCAGCATCGCCCCGAGCATGCCGTGCTGGCGGGGCGTCGGCCCGATCGCCTCCCACTCCTCCTCGGAGACGCCCTCGGCGACGAACTCGGCGAACGCCCCGTCGTCGTCGGGCACGCCGAGCGCGGCGTAGCGGGCGTCCAGCAGCCGCTGCGCCGAGCGGACGATGACCTGGAGCACCTCCCGGACCGACAGGTGCCTGGTCACCGCGAGCACGGCGGAGCTCACCGCGTGCAGCACGTCGTCCCGCTCTCCGTCCATGGACGAGACTCTAGGCGGCCGGGCCGGCCCACCGCCTCGGCCGCCGGACCGGCCGGACCGTGCCCCGCCTCGGCCGCCGGACCTAGGCCCATCGGCCCGTGCCGCCCCCGTCCCGCGTCCGATGTGCGACACCATGCCCGGTTCCTACCGTCGGGACATGACGACGAAGACCGCACTCATCACCGGCGCCTCCCGCGGACTCGGCCTGGCGCTGGCCCGCGCCCTGGCCGCCGACGGCTGGCGGCTCATCCTCACCGCCCGGGGCGCCGGGGCACTCCACGCCGCCGCCGGCGGGCTCGGCGCGCTCGCCCTGGCCGGCGACGTCGCCGACCCCGCCCACCGGGACCGGCTGGCGGCGGCCGTACGGGACCACGGCGGGCTGGACCTGCTGGTCAACAACGCCTCCGGGCTGGGCGCGACGCCGCTGCCGCCGCTGGCCGGCTACCCGCTCGCCGTGCTGGAGGACCTCCTGCGGACCAACGTGCTCGCCCCGCTCGCCCTGATCCAGGCGGCCCTGCCGGGCCTGCGGGAGCGGCGCGGCGCGATCGTCAACGTCTCCTCCGACGCCGCCGTGGCCGCCTATCCGGGCTGGGGCGGGTACGGCGCGACCAAGGCGGCGCTGGACCAGCTCTCCAACGTGCTCGCGGCCGAGGAGCCCGAGGTCGCGGTCTGGTGGGTGGACCCGGGCGAGATGAACACGGCCATGCTCGCCGAGGCGGTCGGTCAGGAGGAGGCGTCGGCGGCGCCCGGCCCTCAGGCCGTCGTCCCCGCGCTGCTCCGGCTGCTCGCCGAACGCCCGGCGAGCGGGCGGGTGGCCCTCCCATGACGGACGCGACGGAGGTGACGGACATGGCGGAGGTGACGGACACGCCGGGCACGATGCGTGCCGCGGATGTGATGGGCGCGGCGGGCACGATGCGTGCCGCGGAGACGGCGGGCGCGGCGGACGTGATGGGCCCGGACTTCACGCTTCCGGCCGAGCTGGAGGCGCGCCGCCCGCCGGAAGCCCGGGGACTGACCCGGGACGGGGTCCGGCTGCTGGTCGCGCACCGGCGCACCGGGCAGGTGGAGCACCACCGCTTCACCGGCCTGCCCGGTCTGCTCGACCCCGGCGACCTGCTCGTGGTCAACAACTCCGCCACGCTCCCGGCCGCGGTCCGGCTGGACCGGCTCGCGGTGCACTTCTCCACGGAGCTGGCCGACGGCGCCTGGCTGGTCGAGCTGCGCCGCCGTACGGCGCGGGCCAGCGAGCCCTACACCGGCGGCGCGCCCGGCGAGTGGCTCCCGCTGCCCGGCGGCGCCACCCTGCGGCTGCTCGAACGCCGGACGCCGCGGCTCTGGCGGGCCCGCCTGGACCGCGAGGTCCCCGGCTACCTGAGCCGGTACGGCGTGCCGATCCGCTACTCCTACGTGGAGGAGGACTGGCCGCTGTCGGCGTACCAGACCGTGTTCGGGGTGGTCCCGGGCAGCGCGGAGATGCCCAGCGCCGGACGGCCGTTCACCACCGGCCTGGTCACGGAGCTGGTGGCGCGCGGCATCGGCGTCGCACCGGTCACTCTGCACACCGGGGTGGCCTCACCGGAGAAGGACGAGCCGCCCTATCCGGAGCGGTTCGAGGTGCCGGAGGGCACCGCGCGCCAGGTACGGCTGGCCCGCGAGAACGGCGGACGGGTGATCGCCGTCGGCACGACCGTGGTCCGGGCGCTGGAGACGGCCGCCCCGGACGGCGGGGTACGGGCGGCGCGCGGCTGGACCTCGCACGTCGTCACCCCCTCGACCGGGGTGCGGGTGGTGGACGGCCTGCTCACCGGCCTGCACGAGCCGCGCTCCAGCCACCTGCTGATGCTGACGGCGATCGCCGGGCGGGAGCTGCTCTCCCGGTCCTACGAGGAGGCGCTGCGGGAACGCTATCTCTGGCACGAGTTCGGCGACCTCCACCTGATCCTCCGCTGACCACCGCGCTACCGCGGGCCGGCCGGACCGTCCTCCCCGGCCGCGCCGACGACATCGCGGTGGAAGTCGCGGATGTGCTCCTCCACCAGGCGCCCGGCACGCTCACCGTCCCGGGCGGCGACGGCGTCGTAGATGGCGTGGTGCTCGGCGCGCAGCCGGGCCGCGACGGCCTCCCAGTCGCCGATCCGGTGGAAGGCACCGAGCAGGGTGTGCCGGACCGCGTTGCGCACCGCGACGGTCATGTCGGCCATCAGGCGGTTCCCGCCGGCCTCCGCCACGGCCACGTGGAAGGCGGTGTCGTGGTCGTTGAACCGCTCCCGGGAGAGCCCGGGCTCGTCCATCCGCGCCAGTTCGGCGCGCATCCGGGCGAGGTCCTCCTCGGTGGCGCGCCCGGCGGCCAGGCGGGCGCTCGCGCTCTCCAGGGTGGCGCGCGACTCGACGACGTCGTCGAAGGGGAAGTTCGCCAGCGCGATGTGCAGCCGGAGCAACTGGGTGAGCCCCGCGCTCGGCATGGCCGTGATCACGCTTCCCGAGGACGGTCCCGTGCCCACCTTGGAGCGGAGCACCCCCTGGGCTTCGAGGACCCGCAGGGCTTCGCGCACCGCGGCCCGGCTGACGCCGAGCAGCTCGACCAGCTCGCGTTCCGGGGGGAGCCGGTCCCCCACCCGCAGGCTTCCGGCGAGGATCTGCTCCTCGATCCGGGCCAGCACCAGCTCGAAGGTGCGGAAGCGCGGCACCGGCTCCCACTCCGCCGCCTCACCCATGAGTCCCACCCATGCCCGCCTCCCCCTCGTCGTTCCGCACGGCTCCTCCGGGGCTCGCCTCCCGCCCCGCACCCGCACCGGTCCGCGGCGGCACACCCTACGGCTCGGGGCACCGGGGCACGCCGGTCCGCCGTACGGCTCGCGGCACCGGGGCACCGGGGCACCGGGGCACGCCGAGCCTAGCTTGAGAAGCCCAGATATTGGTCAGACCAAACCGGGGACTCCCTGGACAGGGGCGCATGCTCCTGCTTAGCTGAGCGAGCCAAGCTATGGTCTGACCAAACACGCAGAGGGCCGCATGCACCGACTCCGTCCCGCTCCCGTCCCCCGTCCCGCCTCCGTCCGGCGCGCGGCCCGCGAGGGCCGGTTCCCCGGAGCGGGGCCGGGCATACCGCTCCCCCCGCAGGTCCGCGTCGCCGCGCGGACGCTCCCGCGACCGTGACGCGCACCGGAGGCATCATGCGGATCGCCCTGTTCATCACCTGCTTCAACGACACGATGTTCCCCGCGACGGGCAGAGCGGTGGTGCGGCTGCTGGAGCGGCTCGGCTGCACGGTGGACTTCCCCACCGGTCAGACCTGCTGCGGCCAGATGCACTTCAACACCGGTTACCAGCGCGCGTGCGTGCCGCTGGTACGGCGCTTCGCCGAGGTGTTCGCGGGCTACGACGCCGTGGTGACCCCCTCGGGCTCGTGCGCCGCCATGGTCCGCGAGCACCACTCCCGGGTGGCGGAGATCTCCGGCGACCCCGCCCTGCCCGCCGCGGTGGAGTCCACCGCCCCGAAGGTCCACGAGCTGTCCGAGTTCCTCGTGGACGTGCTCGGGGTGACCGACGTCGGCGCCTACTTCCCGCACCGGGTCACCTACCACCCCACCTGCCACTCGCTGCGCATGCTCCGCGTCGGCGACCGGCCGCTCGCCCTGCTGCGGGCCGTACGCGGCATCGACCTGGTCGAGCTGCCCGAGGCCGACCAGTGCTGCGGCTTCGGCGGGACGTTCGCGGTGAAGAACGCCGACACGTCGGTGGCGATGTGCGCCGACAAGGTGCGGCGGGTGCTGGACACCGGCGCCGAGGTGCTCTGCGCGGGCGACAACTCCTGCCTGATGCACATCGGCGGCGCCCTCTCCCGCCTGCGCGCGGGCGTGCGGACCCTGCACCTGGCCGAGATCCTCGCCTCCACCGAGGCGGAGGCCGCCCTGCCGGCCCGGGCCGGCGAGGGGGTGGCGCCGCGGTGAGCGCGACGTTCCTGGGCATGCCCGCCTTCCCGGCCGCGGCCAGGCGCGCCCTGTCCGACACGCAGCTGCGCCGCAACCTCGCGCACGCCACCCGCACCATCCGGAGCAAGCGGGCGGCCGTGGTCGGCGAGCTGCCCGACTGGGAGGAGCTGCGCGAGGCCGGGCGCGCCATCAAGGAGCGCACCCTGCGCCACCTCGACGCCTACCTGCTCCAGCTGGAGGAGAAGGTGACCGCCGCGGGCGGCCGGGTGCACTGGGCGCGCGACGCCGCCGAGGCAGGCCGCATCGTCGTCGACCTGGTCCGGGCCACCGGCGAGCGCGAGGTGGTCAAGGTCAAGTCCATGGTCACCCAGGAGATCGGCCTGAACGAGGCACTGGCCGAGGCGGGCATCGCGGCCTACGAGACGGACCTCGCCGAGCTGATCGTGCAGCTCGGCGACGACCTGCCCTCGCACATCCTGGTGCCGGCCATCCACCGCAACCGCGCCGAGATCAGAGAGATCTTCCTGCGGAACATGGCCGCCTACGGCGTGCCCGCGCCCGCCGGCCTCACCGACGAGCCCGCCGCGCTCGCCGCGGCCGCCCGGACCCACCTGCGGGAGAAGTTCCTGCGGGCGAAGGTCGGCGTGTCCGGCGCCAACTTCCTGGTGGCCGAGACCGGCACCGCCGTCGTGGTCGAGTCGGAGGGCAACGGCCGCATGTGCCTGACCCTCCCCGAGACGCTGATCTCCGTCGTCGGCATCGAGAAGGTGGTCCCCACCTGGCAGGACCTGGAGGTCTTCCTCCAGCTCCTGCCCCGCTCCTCCACCGGCGAGCGGATGAACCCGTACACCTCGGCCTGGACGGGCACCACCGACGGCGACGGGCCCCGCGTCTTCCACCTCGTGCTGCTGGACGGCGGCAGGACCGACGTGCTGGCCGACCGGATCGGCCGCCAGGCGCTGAACTGCATCCGCTGCTCGGCCTGCCTCAACGTCTGCCCCGTCTACGAGCGGGTCGGCGGGCACGCCTACGGGTCCGTCTACCCGGGCCCGATCGGCGCGATCCTCGGCCCGCAGCTGCGCGGCACGGCCGGGGAGGCCGAGCGCGCCCTGCCGTACGCCTCGACGCTCTGCGGCGCCTGCTACGACGCCTGCCCCGTGAAGATCAACATTCCGGAGGTCCTGGTCCACCTGCGCGCCCGGGTCGTGGCGGAGTCCACCGGGCGCCGCAGGGCGCTGGAGCGGCTGGCGATGGGCGCCGCGGGCTGGGTGTTCTCCGCCCCCTCCCGGCTGGCCGCCGCGCAGCGCACGGGTTCGGCCGCCGGACGGCTGGCCGCCCGGCGCGGGCGCATCGGCCGGCTGCCCGGGCCGCTGTCGGCGTGGACCGACGCGCGAGACGTCCCGGCCCCGCCGAAGGAGAGCTTCCGGGCCTGGTGGGAGAGGACACGCCGATGAACGCGCGGGACGAGATCCTCGGCCGCATCCGCCGCGCCCTGACGGACGTGCCGGGCACCGAGCGGCCCGGCGACGTGCCGGTGCCCCGGCGCCACTCCACCGGCGGCACCCCGCCGCCCGGCTCAGCCGAGACGCTCGCGCTGCTCGCCGAGCGCCTGGCCGACTACCGGGCCGCGGTGCGGCTGGTGGACGCCGGGGAGGCCGTGGAGGCGATCGCGCAGGCGCTGTCGGGGGCGCTGTCGGGGGCGCTGTCGGGGGCGCTGCCGGAGGCGTCGTCCGGGGCACGGCCGGGGACACCGCCGGAGGTGCGGCCGCAGGCGCTTCCAGGAGCCGCCGCGCGGGGCGCGGGCCGGGTGGTGGTGCCGGAGGGCTTCCCGGAGCGGTGGCGGGCCGGGCTGGCCGCCGTGCGGACGGTCCACGACGACCCGCCGCTGCCCGTCGGCGAGCTGGACGCGGCGGCCGGCGTGGTGACCACGGCCGCCGTCGCCATCGCCGCCACCGGGACGCTGGTCCTCGACGGCGGACCCGGGCAGGGGCGGCGCGCCCTGACCCTCGTCCCGGACTACCACCTGTGCGTGGTCCGCGCGGACCAGGTCGTCTTCTCCGTGCCCGAGGGGCTGGCGCGCCTGGACCCGGTCCGCCCGCTGACCTTCGTCTCGGGCCCGTCCGCGACCAGCGACATCGAGCTTCAGCGGGTCGAGGGCGTGCACGGCCCGCGCACCCTGGAGGTCGTCGTCGTCCGCTGAGCGGCCCGGGAGGGCGCGCCCTCCCGTGGCCTTCCTCTCCCCGGCCCGGGATGCCGAGGTCCTGGAGTCCCGGGGCTGCGGGGTTCCGGGGCTGCGGGGTTCCGGGGCTGGGGGGTTCCGGGGCTGGGGGGTTCCGAGCCGCCCGCCCCCGCCGTCCCGGGGCCGGGAGCGGCGAGCAGCGCGATCATTCAGCTGCAAGAGAGCTCCAAGTCGATCTCCGCATGCTGGGTGCCGACAATCGCGTCCCGACGGGAGAAACCATGCGCCGGCACCTGACCGCGTTCGCCGCCCTCGCCATGGCGGGCGGCCTGCTGCTCGCCCCCCAGACCGCCAACGCCCAGACCGCGAGCGTCCCGCCCGTGGCCGGGGTCCAGGAGGCTCCTCCGCTCTCACCGCTGAAGCTGACGGCTACTACCCGCGCCGGGCCTACTCCGGCCGTACGATCACCTACACGCTCAAGGTCAAGAACGTCGGCGACTGGTACACCGACGTCGCCTACATCGGCGGCTACACCCCCAAGCAGGCCTACAAGATCCGCGTCACCGGCCCGTCCGGCTCCTACTGCGAGGTCGACGCCGACCGGCGCGAGGTCGGCTGCCTGCTCGACCGGCTGAACCCCGGCAAGACCGCCACCGTCAAGGTCAAGGTCTGGCTCCGGAGCGGCGCCCGGGGCACCGCGACCGCCGAGTTCGCCAGCGCCTCGATCGACGTCCCCGCGGGCGGCCTCGACACCCTGAACATCCACGGTCTCGACACCGGCGTGGACCTGAAGTACGTGAAGGTCAAGACCACGATCGTGCGCCGCTAGCCGTACCCCTCCGGCGGGGACCCGCTCCCGCGGCGGGCGGGCCCCGCCGCGGGCCGTACGGGGCCTGCGCACGCCGTACGGCGTGGCCTGCGGAAACACGGGCCGGCGAACGGCGGGCGTCCGGATGATGAACCGCGTTCCCGGCCGTTTCCCGAGGCAAGTAGCGTAGGAGGCGATGAACCAGCGCACGCTCCTGATCACGCTGACCGGCCCCGACCGCCCGGGCGTCACGTCCCGGCTCTTCGCCGTTCTCGCCGGTTTCCCCGTCGCCGTGGCCGACATCGAGCAGGTCGTCATCCGCGGCCGGCTGACCCTCGGCGTCCTCGTCGCCCACACCGGCGGCGCCTCCACCGGAACCGGCCAGACCCTCGGCGCGCTGTGGACCGCCGTCGAGCGCGTCGCCGAGGACCTCGGCATGGAGGTCCAGCTGGCCACCGGCTCCGACACCAAGGAGAAGCGCCGGCGCGGCCGCCTGCACGTCACCGTGCTCGGCGCGCCGCTGCTGCCCGCCGCGATGGCGGGCATCACGGGCCGGATCGCCGCCTCCGGAGCCAACATCGACCGGATCGAGCGGCTGTCCAGCTACCCGGTGACCTGCATCGAACTGGCCGTCTCCGGCGCCGACCCGGACGCGCTCCGCGCCGACCTGGCCGTGGAGGCGCACGCGCAGCAGGTGGACGTGGCCGTGCAGCGCACCGGCCTGTACCGCAGGGCCAAGCGGCTGATCGTGATGGACGTGGACTCCACGCTCATCCAGGCCGAGGTGATCGAGCTGCTGGCCGCGCACGCGGGCTGCCTCGACGAGGTCGCCCGGGTCACCGAGGAGGCCATGCGCGGCGAGCTCGACTTCGCCGAGTCGCTCCGCCGGCGGGTCGCGCTGCTGGAGGGCCTGCCCGAGGAGATCTTCGAGAAGGTCCGCAAGGAGATCGTGCTCACTCCCGGCGCCCGCACCCTCGTGCGGACGCTCAAGCGGCTCGACTACCGGTTCGCGATCGTCAGCGGCGGTTTCACCCAGCTCACCGACGGTCTCGTGCACGAGCTCGGGATCGACTACTCCGCGGCCAACACCTTGGAGGTGGTCGACGGCGTGCTCACCGGCCGGGTCGTCGGCGAGATCGTGGACCGGGCGGGGAAGGCGCGCGCCCTGGAGCGCTTCGCCCGCGAGGCGGGCATCCCGCTCAGCCAGACCGTGGCCGTCGGCGACGGCGCCAACGACCTGGACATGATCGCGGCGGCGGGCCTGGGGATCGCGTTCAACGCCAAGCCGGTGGTCCGCCAGGCGGCCGACGCCGCGGTCAGCGTGCCGTACCTCGACTCGATCCTCTACCTGCTCGGCATCCCGCGGGCCGAGGTCGAGGCCGCCGACGCCGAGGACGGCCTGACCGCCGCGGAGCACTAGGCCGTGTCTGATAAATGACCACGGCCGGTGCGGTTAGATGATCGGCCATGGTGCGACGTGGCGAACCGGCCGAC